>NZ_JBHMIM010000008.1:0-145987 GCF_048060115.1 Micromonospora sp. LOL_023 | reverse complement strand
CCGGGTCTCCGGACCCGGCGAGGATCGCAACGACGAAACCGTCGAGTCGGAGTCGGCGTACCAGGTCAAGGCTGCGCCGGGTCTCCGGACCCGGCGAGGATCGCAACTCGCTCACGGTTTCGCTGGTAGTAGTCGCGGCGGTAGGCTGCGCCGGGTCTCCGGACCCGGCGAGGATCGCAACGACGAAACCGTCGAGTCGGAGTCGGCGTACCAGGTCAAGGTGCTGCGCCGGGTCTCCGGACCCGGCGAGGATCGCAACGCCACGCGCGCGGACGGCAAGGCGCGCGAGGTGGTCGGGCTGCGCCGGGTCTCCGGACCCGGCGAGGATCGCAACTCCGTCGAGCGGCCCGTCACCGACCAGCCGTCCCCGGTGCTGCGCCGGGTCTCCGGACCCGGCGAGGATCGCAACGGTCCCATCGCCCGGTACATCCGCTACACGCCGGGAGCTGCGCCGGGTCTCCGGACCCGGCGAGGATCGCAACAGATCGCGTGCGTGATCACCAACCACGCCACGAACCGCTGCGCCGGGTCTCCGGACCCGGCGAGGATCGCAACGGGCCTGGCGGCATCACCGGATCCTCGCCCTCAACGAGCTGCGCCGGGTCTCCGGACCCGGCGAGGATCGCAACTGGGAAGCCGTTCCAGTAGACTGATCACAAAGGACCCCGCTGCGCCGGGTCTCCGGACCCGGCGAGGATCGCAACTGCTACTCCGACGACCAGCAGATCCGGCGAATGCACGGCTGCGCCGGGTCTCCGGACCCGGCGAGGATCGCAACCCGACGTCGGCGCGGGCGAACGTCGGCGGCTCGATCTGCTGCGCCGGGTCTCCGGACCCGGCGAGGATCGCAACCGACAGGTCGTCGACGGCGATGAACCGGGCGGCGGTCGCTGCGCCGGGTCTCCGGACCCGGCGAGGATCGCAACTACGTACGTACCTCTAGTAACCACAACCCGTTCGGAAGCTGCGCCGGGTCTCCGGACCCGGCGAGGATCGCAACCTTGAGCGTCGGCCTGCCACACCAGTCGCATGGAGCTGCGCCGGGTCTCCGGACCCGGCGAGGATCGCAACGGCGACGGTGGCGGCGCGGTCGACGCCGGGTCCGGGCGCTGCGCCGGGTCTCCGGACCCGGCGAGGATCGCAACGCGGAGTCGCTGTCGGCGGTGTCGTGGTCGATTGCGGTGGCTGCGCCGGGTCTCCGGACCCGGCGAGGATCGCAACGCGGGTGACCGATCCGGCGGTGGTGGGCATGCCCTGGCTGCGCCGGGTCTCCGGACCCGGCGAGGATCGCAACACGTCCGAGTCGACCCGCAGCGAGATGCCGTCGAACCGCTGCGCCGGGTCTCCGGACCCGGCGAGGATCGCAACAGTTCCGTGCCGCCCTGTTGCCGGCTTCCCGGCCGGCTGCGCCGGGTCTCCGGACCCGGCGAGGATCGCAACGACCCGCACCGGCCAGCCGTGCGCCCCGTCCGCCAAAGCTGCGCCGGGTCTCCGGACCCGGCGAGGATCGCAACGGCGCGGCCGGGGTCGGAGGTGGCCAGGAACCCGCGCTGCGCCGGGTCTCCGGACCCGGCGAGGATCGCAACCTGTCCATGGACGCCCAGGACCGGGCGTCCGTGCAGTCGCTGCGCCGGGTCTCCGGACCCGGCGAGGATCGCAACTCTTCAGAAACTTCTCCATCATCAAGGCCGCCGACCGGCTGCGCCGGGTCTCCGGACCCGGCGAGGATCGCAACACCGTCGATGGCCGGCATCAGATGCGGTCGGTGTGCGCTGCGCCGGGTCTCCGGACCCGGCGAGGATCGCAACCACGCCGGTCACCTGCCGGCTCTCGGAGTCGAAGCCGACGCTGCGCCGGGTCTCCGGACCCGGCGAGGATCGCAACACCTTCGCGGACCGTGACACCTACCGCGAGGTGTACCGCTGCGCCGGGTCTCCGGACCCGGCGAGGATCGCAACGACTCGCGGACCGCCGCCGGTAAGCAGGTAGTGACCGGGCTGCGCCGGGTCTCCGGACCCGGCGAGGATCGCAACGAGGACGCCGACGGCACCGAGCGGACCATCCCGCAGGCTGCGCCGGGTCTCCGGACCCGGCGAGGATCGCAACTCCATCGACCGAATCTGGTCGGCCAGCGTGTTCTGGGCGCTGCGCCGGGTCTCCGGACCCGGCGAGGATCGCAACCGGGACAACATGGTCGTGTGGACGAAGGTGATGTGGACGCTGCGCCGGGTCTCCGGACCCGGCGAGGATCGCAACATGGTCCAGTCAGTGCGGCCGACCAAGACGTCTTGGCTGCGCCGGGTCTCCGGACCCGGCGAGGATCGCAACCAGGGCATCCACCGCCGCTACGTCCTGGTCATCCTCGAGCTGCGCCGGGTCTCCGGACCCGGCGAGGATCGCAACCAACTGGGCAGGGAGATGAACGCGAGCCGGTCGGCTGCGCTGCGCCGGGTCTCCGGACCCGGCGAGGATCGCAACACTCCGCTCAGCCATGGCCGCCGCCCACCGGACGAACCGCTGCGCCGGGTCTCCGGACCCGGCGAGGATCGCAACACCCGCGCGTTGAAGGCGATCACCGCGAAGAACATCGAGCTGCGCCGGGTCTCCGGACCCGGCGAGGATCGCAACGCACCCGCCGGCCCGGCCACACCCCGGCCGGGCCACCGTGCTGCGCCGGGTCTCCGGACCCGGCGAGGATCGCAACGGCGTCGACGGGCGCAGCGTCGACGGCTGCGAGCGGAGGCTGCGCCGGGTCTCCGGACCCGGCGAGGATCGCAACCTCACCGGCCCGCCCATCATCGGCGCACTCGCCCAAGCCGCTGCGCCGGGTCTCCGGACCCGGCGAGGATCGCAACACCCGCGAGTGGATGGCGCACTCCGACGTGCAGCTCCGCTGCGCCGGGTCTCCGGACCCGGCGAGGATCGCAACACCGCCGAGGTCCCGGCAGGGCAGGGGCCGTACGCGTTGCTGCGCCGGGTCTCCGGACCCGGCGAGGATCGCAACACCGCGCTCACGATGGGTGTCGACGAGTGGGCCGACCAGCTGCGCCGGGTCTCCGGACCCGGCGAGGATCGCAACCGGGGTGTCGTCGCTGATGACGGCTTCCTGCGCGGGATGCTGCGCCGGGTCTCCGGACCCGGCGAGGATCGCAACGGTACGGTCTGTCCGGCGAGTGGAACGGTGTCGTGCTGCGCCGGGTCTCCGGACCCGGCGAGGATCGCAACAACGGCATGGGTGACGCCGTCGAGCAGGTGTGGGCGGCGCTGCGCCGGGTCTCCGGACCCGGCGAGGATCGCAACGCGTCCGGCCACCACATGCTCGGCACCGACCTGGCCGCTGCGCCGGGTCTCCGGACCCGGCGAGGATCGCAACGCCGCCACCGGCGCGGCCAGGTGCCGACGTTCCGCCGCTGCGCCGGGTCTCCGGACCCGGCGAGGATCGCAACGGATACACCCGCGTGTACGACGAACGCGGCCACCTGGGCTGCGCCGGGTCTCCGGACCCGGCGACGATCGCCGCGACCACGCAGGCCACACCGGCCGCCGACAGACGTGGATCGAGCCGCTGCCCAGGCCGGATGGCCGACCGGCGCACCCTCACCGCCCTGCCCACGAGGCGGCCGTTCACCGGCCGGCGTCGCCGTTGGCTTCCGCTGCTCTTGCCTCAAGCAGCGCGACGACCTCATCGAGCCGGTCGACCTCGTTGAGCGCCGCGCGTCGGGCCCGCGTCGCGGTGACCAGACCAAACTGAAGGTACGCCGGCAGCAGCTCGGGAGCGCGGTCGCGCAACGCCCGTACGTGCGCGTCGATCGTGCCGGTGTCGGCGCGGCGCACCGGCCCGGTCAGCGCCTGGTCGCCGTGGCGTAGTGCGTTCTCCAGCGAGGTACGCACCAGCGGGGCGAGGACGAATCCTGGATCCGGCACGCCGGCCGCAGCCAACGCGTCCATGGCGGCGGCCAGCAGGGTGATCAGGTTGTTCGCCCCGAGGACCAGCGCGGCGTGGTAGAGGGTGCGGTCCTCGTCGGCGATCCACACCGGAACGCCAGCCAGGTCGCGGACCAGTTCCTCGGCGAGCGGCCGGTCGTCCGGCCGAGCAGTGATCGCGTACGCCAGACCAGCGAGATTGTCGGCGTCGGTTGCCAGACCGGAGAAGGTCATCGCCGGGTGGATGGCGAGTGGCACGGCGCCCACGTCGGTCGCTGGTGCGAGGACCGTCAGCCCGCACGCTCCGCTCACGTGCATCACGATCTGTCCAGGCTGGAGGTGCGCGCTCTCGGCCAGCTCGGTGGCGACCGGACCGATGGCGTCGTCGGTGACCGAGAGCAGGATGATGCCGGCACTCTTGGCGATCGTCGGCAGGTCGACCAGCGGGATGTCCGGCAGGACGTCGGCTGCTCGCTGTCTCGACGCGTCCGACCTCGCGGTGATCCCGACCAGGTCGTAGCCGGCACGGACCAGCGCCAGCCCGAGAGCGGTGCCGACCCGACCGGCACCGACGACACCGACCGGCCGGTCCTTTATCGTCGGCACTCGCATCCCTCGCTTCGACCGCAATCATGATCGTCAGCGGGTAGCCCCCGAATGACTTTCGGCTACCGTACCGGACGTGGGTGCGGTACGTAAGCGACCGCGCGTCGTGTGGGTGCCCGGAACTCATGCCGACCATCCGGCGGTGGCGGTGCAGAACGACGAGGAGCCGTTCCGCACCGCCAAACTGCCTATGGCCGCAAGATCCCGTACAGCAATCCGACAGCGATCATGAAGGCCAACACGCCGCTCGGTGGTCCGTCGGTGTGCCCGACGAACAGGCCGATCAGTGTGCTTGCACCCAGGATCACGGCCCATCTCACGGGCAGCCTCGGATCTGGGGAGAGCTGGCCGCTTTCGGCGGGATGAGTGCGCACGGGTAGACTCATGACAGGTCTCCTGTTTCTATGGTCGATAGGAAAGTTGGCCCCGGCGGTCCGCTGTTCCAGCAGCGGACCGCACCCATGAGGGGCTCCGGGGGGCTATGTCCACGGCGAACACAGCGGCAGAAGTTTAGCAAAGCTTTTCCATGATCGACACTCCCTGCGGTCCGATACACATCAACGAAGCTGCTCGCAGATCCGCAAACACTTCAACGAAGCTGCATCGGGTAAGGTGCGGGTGCACCTACGACACTCCTGGGTGTGTGCGGCGCTTCGTGCCGGGGATCGAAACGTTGAAGTGTTTTCGGAAGCATGTGCAGTGATGGGCCCGTAGGTCGAGCCTCGACTCGACCTACGGGCTGATCGAACCCAACCGTTCCGGGTCTTGACGACGCGCGTCGTAGGTGGCTGGATTGGCGGGTCCAACTGCTTCGCGTATGAAATTGTGAGGTGAATTCGTGTCTGGTGAGCGGTTGCTGTGGGCGCATAGTCCAGGTTGGAACAGTGCTCGCTGGCATCGGCTTGAAGATCATTTGCGGGGCACCGCTGATCTGGCCAGACGATTCGCGGCGCCGTTCGGTGGCGGGGAGGTGGCGTACTGGTTGGGTGCCCTGCACGATGTCGGGAAAGCGTCCTGCGCCTGGCAGGATAAATTGACAAAGGTCGCTGACTCTGGCGAGCGGGTCGGAATTGATCATAAGTCGTTGGGCACGCGGATCGCGCACGAACGCGGGCTCGGCGGCTACGCGGGCGCGATCTTCGGCCACCACGGCGGATTGATCGACGCAAGTTCGCTGGGACAGTCCCTCAAGCAGGGCTTCAGCCGCGCCAAGGATGTCGCCTCCGCCGAGGCCGAGTTGCCCCGGCTGCTGCCCGACCTGCCCGCCAACCTGCGGCACACCATCCCCGAGCCGTGGCTGCAGGACCGGCTCGTGGGGGAGATGGCGCTGCGCCTGTGCTACAGCGCCCTGGCCGACGCCGACGGACTCGACACCGGTGCCCACTTCGACGGGCAAGCAGCGCCTCGGGTCCGCGCCGACACCGACTTCGACCACCTCTACCAGCGCTTCGCGCAACGCCGCGCCACCATGCTCGCCGAGCGGAAACCGTCACCCGTGGATGCTCTGCGCGAGTACGTCTACGACCAGTGCCTCAGCTTCGCCGACCAACCGCCCGGCATCTACCGGCTGCCCGCGCCGACCGGTGCCGGAAAGACCCTCTGCGCCGCCGGGTTCGCGCTGCGGCACGCCACGCGGCACCAACGCCGACGGGTCATCGTCGCGGTGCCGTTTCTGACCATTACAGGGCAGAACGCCGCCGTCTACCGTGGCATGCTCGACGAGCCCGGCGCCGAGCCGGTCGTCCTGGAGCACCACAGCCAGGTCAACTTTGACGACGGCGCCGCCGGGCGGTGGGGCCGACTCGCCGCCGAGAACTGGGACGCACCGTTCATCGTGACCACCTTCGTCCGCCTCTTCGAATCGCTGTTCGGCCGCAGGCCGTCCGCGATGCGACGGGTGCACCGGCTCGCCGGCTCGGTCATCGTGCTCGACGAGGTGCAGGCCCTGCCACACGACATGCTGGTGCCGATCCTCGACGGGCTGCGGCTGCTGGTGCAGCACTTCGGCGCGACCGTGCTGCTCTCCTCGGCGACCCAGCCCGAGTTCTGGTCGCTGCCCACCCTGCAGGACGTTGAGTACGTCGACGTCCTGACCGAGGTGCCGGCCGTCGCCAGCCAGCTCAAACGGGTCCGCTACGAATGGCAGCTCGACCCCGCCCCGACACTCGCCGACATCGCCGACCAGGCCGCCGACGCCGTCGACACCCCTGCCGGGCACCCGCCGGCCGCGATGGTGGTCGTCAACACCACCGCCAACGCCCAGGCCGTCTTCGACACCTGGCGCGACAACGGCGACGTCGACCACGCCTGGCACCTGTCTACCCGGATGTGCCCGGCGCATCGGCAGCGCGTACTCGAAACCGTCCGTGACCGACTCACCAAGGACGAGCCGGTCCTGCTGGTCTCCACCCAGCTGATCGAAGCCGGCGTCGACGTAGATTTCGCTATCGTTTACCGGGCGATGGCCCCGGCCGACTCGTTGCTGCAGGCCGCTGGCCGGGCCAATCGGGAAGGCCGCCTCGACCATGGGCGGGTCGTCATCTTCGCCCCGGCCGACGGCAGCGAGCCGCCGACGTACCGCCGGCTCGTCGACAGCGCCGCCACCCACTTCGGACCCGACAAGGCCGACCCCGACGACCCCGACGCGCTCGCCGCCTACTACCGGTCCGTCTACAGCACACTCAACCTGAACGCCTGCGACCACGTCGGCCAGGAAATCCAGCGGGCCCGCGTCGACTGGGCGTACCAGACCGTCGCAGACGGGCCGCTCACCGACAGCGGCCACCGCGAACACAAGCGCGCCTTCCGCATCATCAGCGAGGACGGCATCTCGGTGGTCACCCCACAAGGCGCCGGTACGCCGACCGAACGCGCCCAGGTCCGGGACCTCATCGAGCGGGTACGCACCGCAGCCGTACCCGACCTTCGTGACCTGCGCCGTTTGCAGCCCTACACCACCACCGTCCATCCAAGCGTCCCCCAACGCGACCGTGGGATCCGCGCCCTGATGCTGCCGATCCTCGGCACCGAGGTCCGGGTAGGCGCACTTGTCGAATGGCGCGGCGACTACGACCCGCACACCGGCATGATCTTCGACCCGAAATTGGAGGACTTCATCCTGTGACCACCGAAGTCGTCAATGTGCTGACCCTGCGCCGCAGCGCAGCCGGCGACCTGCCGATCGCCGTCCAGGTCACCGGCGACGCCGCACTCTTCTCCCGCCCCGAGCTGAAAGTCGAACGGGTCACGTACCCGGTGATGACCCCCACGGCAGCGGTCGGCGTCCTCGAATCGATCTACTGGAAGCCCGAAATCCGCTACGAGATCGTCGCCATCGAGGTCCTCAAGCCGATCAGACAGTTCACCATCCGGCGTAACGAGACCACCGACGTAGCCCCGCTCGCCGAAGCGATCCGCGGCACCCGCCGGGTCGACACCGTCGCCCACCGCGACCAACGCAACGCCGTCTGCCTGCGGGACGTCGCGTACCGCATCCACGCCCACCTGCTGCCCGCCGCGCACGCCGACAAGCCGGCCGCCGCGTACCGCGACCAGCTGCGCCGCCGGGTCCGTCGTGGTGCCTGCTTCCAACAGCCCTACCTCGGTACGCGTGAATTCAGCGCCGACTTCAGCTGGCCCGACGACACCCCACGGGACACCACTGTCAACGAAGAAGTCGGTATCATGCTGCATTCGATCCACCGTGACGGCACCGCCCAGCCCCGGATGGAGTGGTTCGCCGCCCGCGTCGCCGACGGAGTCCTCTACGTGCCGCCGCGCGGCATGGAAATGGCGCTGCCGTCGAGCAGCGGGGCTGCCTGATGCTGCTGCAACGCCTCGTCGAGTACGCCGCCACCAGCGACGACGTCATTCCGCCCTTCTACGGCCGCAAACCCGTCCGCCTGATCCTCGACATCGCCGGTGACGGCACCTACCGGGGACAGACCGATACCATCGCGCCGGAGGCCGGTGCCCGCTTCGGCGTCGAACGGCTGGTGCCTGCCGTCACCCGTACCGCCGGGATCGCCCCCGCGCTGGCCGCAGACAACGTCGAATACGTGCTCGGCTGGGTCGCCGACGGCGGCAAGGCCGACCGAATCGCCAAACAGCACGACGCGTTCACCGAGCTGATCCGCGACTGGGCGACCGCCGAACCGGACGGGCCCGGTCCGGCCATCGCCGCCTTCTTCCGGCGCGGCGAACATTGCCGGGTCAAGGAGCCGGCGAAGTGGGGCCGCGCCGACATGGTCGGCTTCCGGGTCGACGACGAGTTCGCCTTCGCGCACGACACCGCCCGTCGCTACTGGGCCACCGTCGCCGCCGGCCGAAAAGGAATCGGCCGGGCCGGCCTCTGCCTCGTCTGTGGCAAGACCGGAGACCTGCTCAAGACCATTCCGCAGCAGATTCCGCAGCGACTTCTGCCCGGCGCTACCCAGGGCGCGTCGCTGGTCAGCGTCAACGAAGCGGTACACGGCTACGAGCTGACCAAGTTCCTCGGGCACACCCCGATCTGCGTCACCTGCGGGCTGACCTTCATGTCCTCGCTGACCGTCCTGCTCGGCGACAAAAGCCACAGCTCCAGCCTGAAAGGCCAGAACGCCCGGCTGACCTGGTGGGTGATCGGCGGGTCGACGTTCGACCCGATGGGTCCGCTCGACCAGGAGGACGAGAAGACGGCGCTGGAGATGATCGTCAGCCCTGTGCGCGGCACCGAAGCCACCGTCGACGACCTGTCGAAGTTCTGCTCGGTCACCGTATCCGGCAACGTGGCGCGAGTCGTCGTCCGCGACTGGATCGAAATGCCGCTGTCGGCGGTCAGGACCAACCTGCGCCGCTGGTTCGACGACCACAAGATCGCCGGCTGGGACGGTGAAACCACCCTCGTCAAACTCGTCCAGCTCACCCGAGTCGCCGGGCGGTGGCAGCCAGGCCGGGGGAGCGGCCCCGGCAGCTGGATCAAGCTCGGTGCCCGAGGTGAAGACCGGCCCGGCGGCCTCTACCACGCCCTGTGGCGGGCCGCGATCCTCGGCGCTCCACTGCCACCCAAACTCCTCGCCCACGTCATCGACCGCATCCGTACCGACGGCCGGGTAGACGCCGCCCGGGTCGCCCTGATCCGGCTCGCCGTCATCCGCCGCCACGGACTTCCCCCGTACTCCGCAGAAAGGCTGACCCCCACGTTGAACGAGGACAACCGCGACCCTGCATACCTGTCCGGGCGGGCCTTCGCCGTGCTCGACGACCTGCAACAGGCCGTCTTCCGCGCCGCGAACCAGCCGCTCAACACCACCTTCGCCGAGCGCTACATGGGCCGCGCGATCACCAACCCACAGGCCGTGCTGGTCAACGGCCGCCGGTCGGCCACCGCGTGGCTGCGCCGGCTGCGCGGCCCGCTCGGCAAACCGGCCTGGGCCGGCGCGTACGCCAACCGGCTCGACGACATCTTCGTCCACATCAACGCCGACACGTCCATCCCCAGCTCAGCGGTGCTGACGCAAAAGGCTGCGTTCGTCCTCGGCTACCACCACCAGCGCGCCGCGATGCGGGCCGAGCGGATCGAAGCCGCCGCGACCAAGAAAAACACCGACCTGCCGCCCGGCCCGGACGTGACGCCGGACGCCGCCGCATCTGAAGGAGACGCCGCATGAGTGACGCCCACCTCGACCCCGCCCGCCGGCACGACGTCGTGATGTTCTTCGACGTCACCGACGGCAACCCCAACGGCGACCCGGACGGCGGCAACCAGCCACGCACCGATGACGAAACCGGCCAGGGCCTCGTCACCGACGTCGCCCTCAAGCGCAAGATCCGCGACACGGTGGCGTTGCTGCGCGGCGACGACCCTCGGTACGGCATCTTCGTCGAAGCCGGTCACGCCCTGAACACCCGCATCGAAGAAGGACTCACCGCCGCCCCCGGCGGGACCGGGAACGCCCAGCAGTGGCTCTGCGACCACTACTTCGACATCCGGATGTTCGGCGCGGTGCTCAACACCGGCGCCAAAGGCGGCGCCGGCCAGGTCCGCGGACCACTCCAGGTCACCTTCGCCCGCAGCATCGACCCGATCCTGCCGACCGACCACGCCATCACCCGCGTTACCCAGACCCGCCAGGAAGACATCGACAAAGGTGAGCGCACCGAGATGGGCTCGAAGTGGACGGTCCCGTACGGTCTCTACCGGGCACACGCCTTCTACTCCGCGCCGCGCGCCGCCAAGACCGGCGTCACCACCGACGACCTCACCGCGCTTTGGCGGGCCGTCACCACGATGTTCGACCACGACCGGTCCGCCACCCGAGGCGAAATGAAACTCTGCGGCCTCTGGATCTTCAGCCACCCCGATGCGCTCGGCGTCGCCCCAGCCGCCAGTCTCGCCAAGCGGATCCAGGTCAGCCGTACCAACCCCGACAAGCCCGCCCGCCAGCACCTCGACTACCAGCGGACTATCGCCGACACTCCGCTGCCCGACGGCGTCCAACTCACCACCAAGGTGGACCTCTGGCTGTGACACCACCCGCTGAGGGCGACAGCGGGATCCGCGAGGTCCCGCTGTCCGCCCTTGAGCACTACGCCTACTGCCAGCGGCAGACCGCGCTCATCCACGTCGAGCAGGTCTGGGACGAAAGCGCGGAGACCGTACGCGGCGACCTGAGCCACACCACTGTCGACCTGCCCGGCGTCACCCGCCGGGCAGGCGTCACCGTCGTACGCTCCCTGCCCGTCGGCAGCGAGCAGTACGGGCTACGGGGTGTCTGTGACGTCGTCGAGTTCACTGGCAAGGTAGCCGCGCCCGTCGAATACAAGGTCGGCCGCTACCAGCCCGGTGGGCCAGCCGAGCTGCAACTCGGCGGCCAGGCCCTGTGCCTGATCGAAGCCGGCTTCGACGTGCCGCTTGGCCACATCTACTCCGTCGCCGAACGCCGACGCCACCCGGTGACCATCGACGGGGCACTTCTCCAGCAGGTCATCGAAGCCGCCGAGGCCGTACGCCGGATCCTCGACAGCCCGACCCTGCCGCTCGCCCGCAACGACAAACGTTGCCGGCGCTGCTCGCTGCGTGACGCCTGCCTGCCCGAAGCCACCGACGGGCGCAGCCGTCCTCTCCTCGAACTGTTCGCCCCGCGACCACTCGGAACCTGGCGTGACTGAACTGCTCAACACCCTGTACATCCAAACCCCCGGCACCAGCCTGCATCTCGACGGCGACACCGTGCGCGCCTTCCATCCCGACGATGATGCCGACGCCAAACCGCGACGGGTGCCGCTCGTGCGCATCGACCATTTGGTCGCCTTCGGCGGAGTCAACGTCAGTCAGGAGTTGCAGCTGCGCTGCGCCGCCGATGGCCGGTCCGTGACCTATATGACGAGCAATGGACGCTTCCGGATGCGCACGGTCGGACCGGCAACCGGCAATCCACTGCTGCGCCAAGCGCAGCACCGCGCAGCCGACGACCCGGCCCACCGGCTCGCCATCTCGGTCGCCATGATCGCCGGGAAGATCCACAACAGCCGGCAGGTGCTGCTGCGTACCGCCCGGGACAGCTCCGGGTTCCGGCAGACCGCGCTGCGCGCCAGCGCCGAACTGATCGCCGGACGGCTCGAACTACTGCGCACCGCTGACAGCACTGGTGAAGTGTTCGGTGTCGAAGGAATCACCGCCCGGGATTACTTCGCTGCTCTGCCGCACCTGGTCACCCAGGCGAAGGAGTGGAAGGTCGCTGGACGCAGCAAGCGCCCGCCCACCGACCCGGTGAATTGTCTACTCTCCTTCCTCTACGGGATGCTGCGCGGTGCCGTGCACGGCGCACTGGAACAGGTCGGGCTGGACCCGTACATCGGGCTCCTACACGGCGTACGCGCCGGAAAGCCGGCCCTGGCACTCGACCTGATGGAAGAGTTCCGTCCCCTGCTGGCCGACCGGCTCGCCTTCACCCTGCTCAACCGACGCGAGCTGGGCATCAAGGACTTCGACCATCTGCCGAACGGGGCATACCAGCTGACCGAGGACGGGCGCAAGAAGGTGTTCACCGCCTGGCAGCAGAGTCGGCAGCGCACCTGGCCGCACGCCTACCTCAGCCGGGAAATCGAGGCCGCGTTGCTGCCGCTCGTACAGGCACGTCTGCTCGCCCGGCATCTGCGCGGCGAACTGGCCGCCTACCCGCCATGGATGGTCAACTGAGATGGATCTGCTGGTCACGTACGACGTCGAGACGACCACGCCAGCAGGAGAGCGGCGGCTGCGCAAAGTGGCCAAGATCTGCGAGGGGTACGGCCACCGCGTGCAGAAGTCGGTCTTCGAAGTCGTCTGCCGGGACGCCGACAAGGTAAAGCTGGTCGCAGCGATCGAGGCCGTGATCGACCCAGCCCGAGACAGCGTACGGATCTACCGCCTGCCGGCGATGGCACTCGATGACGTCGAGCACCTCGGACGGCCACGGGCGATGGACCCGCGCGGCCCGTTCGTGATCTAGGAACCTCCGGTGCACACGAAAACCCGGGGAGGTTCCGAACCACGAAAGTGGGGCAAAATACTTGTACTGGCATGCGTGTCTGGGTCGAAAGCAGCGACGTCCTGCTATCTTCCCAGCTCGCGGGCGGCTGCACCGGGCCCCAACGGCCGGTGAGGATCGCAACTGCTCGAATACGTGTACGACCCCGTCACTGGCCTGGTAGCTGCACCGGGCCCCAACGGCCGGTGAGGATCGCAACATCGTGTCCGGGCAGCGTAACGGCGGTACCGGCACGATCGCTGCACCGGGCCCCAACGGCCGGTGAGGATCGCAACCTCGACTCCGACGCGTGGCCGGTCGCCGACCCGTTGCGCTGCACCGGGCCCCAACGGCCGGTGAGGATCGCAACTAGCCCGCTGGTCGGGTGCGACGTCGGCAAGATCTTGCTGCACCGGGCCCCAACGGCCGGTGAGGATCGCAACCGTAAGTCAAATTCGGAAGATCGTTTCGTAAGGTGGTGCTGCACCGGGCCCCAACGGCCGGTGAGGATCGCAACTTGCCGACCCGCCACGGCTGGTCCCGGTCCCACACGGCTGCACCGGGCCCCAACGGCCGGTGAGGATCGCAACGGCGTCGTCGAGGAGGAGCGGCTGTTGCTCGTCTGCAGCTGCACCGGGCCCCAACGGCCGGTGAGGATCGCAACTACGTGGACGAGATCGACCCCGAGGAGCTGTGGCGATGCTGCACCGGGCCCCAACGGCCGGTGAGGATCGCAACAGCCCTGCGCTTGGAACGATCACGCTCGTAGCGGGCTAGCTGCACCGGGCCCCAACGGCCGGTGAGGATCGCAACAAGGTGGTCGACGGCCGTCCGGTCAACCCCGCCGGCCGCTGCACCGGGCCCCAACGGCCGGTGAGGATCGCAACCCGCAGCCCACATCCCATGGACCCACGAGGACCTACACGCTGCACCGGGCCCCAACGGCCGGTGAGGATCGCAACTTGGCACGATCGTCGTACTCGGTGACGTACTCGGTCGCTGCACCGGGCCCCAACGGCCGGTGAGGATCGCAACCCTTGACGACCAGGTTGGATCCGCCGACCTCGACGAGCTGCACCGGGCCCCAACGGCCGGTGAGGATCGCAACTTCCAAGTGGCGGGCAGGGTGCTCTGCCCTCGTCGCGGGCTGCACCGGGCCCCAACGGCCGGTGAGGATCGCAACGCAGACCAGCTCGACCGACTGTCCCCGGCCACCGTCGCGCTGCACCGGGCCCCAACGGCCGGTGAGGATCGCAACGGCGATGGCGGCCGCTGCTCGGGCGAGGTCCCGCTCGCTGCACCGGGCCCCAACGGCCGGTGAGGATCGCAACACTCATCGCGCTCACCTGCCCGGCGCCGCTGCTCTGCGCTGCACCGGGCCCCAACGGCCGGTGAGGATCGCAACTTCGCCGATCTGCTTCGTGACGTGCACGGGCGGCAGGCTGCACCGGGCCCCAACGGCCGGTGAGGATCGCAACTTGCTGGCACTCAACGCCTTCGAGACCCACGCCGACAAGCTGCACCGGGCCCCAACGGCCGGTGAGGATCGCAACGAACTGCTCGTAGTTGCTCACCTCGTCGTCGGTCAGGCTGCACCGGGCCCCAACGGCCGGTGAGGATCGCAACCCCGCCGGGGAGCCGCCTGCGGGCCGATCCGTCACCGAGCTGCACCGGGCCCCAACGGCCGGTGAGGATCGCAACGACATCCGCACCCCGGTCAGCGGCAGCTCGCCGGCGAGCTGCACCGGGCCCCAACGGCCGGTGAGGATCGCAACGTCGACGACCGCAACCATCAGGGAGCGGTTGCGGTTGGCTGCACCGGGCCCCAACGGCCGGTGAGGATCGCAACGCCACTGCGGCACCAACCTCACCGCCAACGAACGGGCTGCACCGGGCCCCAACGGCCGGTGAGGATCGCAACATCATCCCCGCCGGCCGACCGGGCATGGGCAAGACGGCTGCACCGGGCCCCAACGGCCGGTGAGGATCGCAACAACCGGGCCGGGGACTCCCACGACGTCACCACCTACGGCTGCACCGGGCCCCAACGGCCGGTGAGGATCGCAACGGCTCCTCGCCTGGGTCGACGCTGACCCGGACACCACGCTGCACCGGGCCCCAACGGCCGGTGAGGATCGCAACGACGCATGGAGGCCGAGGATTTGGCCGAGGCGGAGCGGGGCTGCACCGGGCCCCAACGGCCGGTGAGGATCGCAACCACATCCAACGCGAGGATCGCGTCGATGGGGTGGGCGCCAGCTGCACCGGGCCCCAACGGCCGGTGAGGATCGCAACGCCTTGTTGTGGGCTGCTCGACACGGCTCGCAGCGGCAGCTGCACCGGGCCCCAACGGCCGGTGAGGATCGCAACGATCCTCGTGAGGTTACGCTACTAGAGGCGATCATCACGCTGCACCGGGCCCCAACGGCCGGTGAGGATCGCAACACCCCGCCGGCTACCGCCGATTCGAGCCGCCGTACGAGGCTGCACCGGGCCCCAACGGCCGGTGAGGATCGCAACTTGATCAGGGCGTCGCGGCTGGCCTTGACGTCCCACGGCTGCACCGGGCCCCAACGGCCGGTGAGGATCGCAACACCCGAGAGAAAAGGGGCCCGTTGTGGCCGATGAAGCTGCACCGGGCCCCAACGGCCGGTGAGGATCGCAACCGAAGCTCGACCCGCCGTCCGGGTGCGGGTGTTCCAGCTGCACCGGGCCCCAACGGCCGGTGAGGATCGCAACGCCGTACGCCCAGGCGTGTCTGCGGCCCTCGGCCGGTGGGCTGCACCGGGCCCCAACGGCCGGTGAGGATCGCAACGGCGACGGCGGCGTCGAACGCGACCTGCGCCCGCTGCTGCACCGGGCCCCAACGGCCGGTGAGGATCGCAACCGGATGCGACATACGCAGACCTCCTGACTGAGTGGCGCTGCACCGGGCCCCAACGGCCGGTGAGGATCGCAACTACATCTTGGGCGGCGAAGGCGCGGCCGCGCGGTGGTGGGCTGCACCGGGCCCCAACGGCCGGTGAGGATCGCAACGGTGGGTAGCCGCTTGCCAGGCGGGAGTTTGACGACGTTGGCTGCACCGGGCCCCAACGGCCGGTGAGGATCGCAACGCCGTCAGCGTGCCGACCGTGCCCGGTGCCGTGTCCGTGCTGCACCGGGCCCCGACGGCCGGTGAGGATCGCAACGCCACGCGCGCGGACGGCAAGGCGCGCGAGGTGGTCGCTGCACCGGGCCCCGACGGCCGGTGAGGATCGCAACGGTAGGCCAACGATGGGCTGCGCGAACCGGGCTTCGATGCTGCACCGGGCCCCGACGGCCGGTGAGGATCGCAACATCTCCCTGCCCAGTTGGAACGACATGTCCGACCTCGGCTGCACCGGGCCCCGACGGCCGGTGAGGATCGCAACTCCCACACCAGATCCTGTGACATCTGCCAGCCCGCGAAGCTGCACCGGGCCCCGACGGCCGGTGAGGATCGCAACAGGTACTGCTGCTGCGGTTCGGAGATCTTGCTACCCAGCTGCACCGGGCCCCGACGGCCGGTGAGGATCGCAACCAGCCGCCGCGCGTGCCCGGCGTCGACCAGGGCGCGGGCTGCACCGGGCCCCGACGGCCGGTGAGGATCGCAACCTCGACGCGCACCACGAGGTCGCGTCGCTACTCAAGGCTGCACCGGGCCCCGACGGCCGGTGAGGATCGCAACGCGCAGCGCCCGCAGGGTCGCGGGTAGGCGCGGATCGAGCTGCACCGGGCCCCGACGGCCGGTGAGGATCGCAACAGCCCGTCGAAGTCCGTCACCGTGCTGCACACCGCCTAGCTGCACCGGGCCCCGACGGCCGGTGAGGATCGCAACGTCGACAATGGCCCGGTTGATGGTCAGCGACCGCCGCTACTTCGATCTGCTCGCCGCCGGTCGCAAGACCATCGAGGTCCGCGTCCAGTATCCGAACCTGCGCAACCTTGCTCCCGGGCAGCACATTCGGTTTGTGTGTGGCCGTGACGAGGCCCTGACAAAAGTTAAGCGAGTCTCACGGTACGACTCGTTCGAGCAGATGCTCGATGCCGAAGGCGCCGAGAAGGTCAATCCCGACAGCCCTCGACACCAGCAACTTGCCAACATCCGTCGGATCTACGGCCCGGAGAAGGAAGCCCTTGGCGTACTCGCCATTGAGATCGAGCTGATCGGCACCTGACGACACACGGTGAAGCCGACCGCTGCGGCGGCAAAAGGTTCACCGACGAGTGTTGAGGTGGCGGCCGGGCTGACCGTCAGGTGGCCGGCGCGCGCGGTGGCGGTGCGGCTGGGACGGTATCCGGTCGGTATCTTTGCTGATTGGGCGGTCCCGCCGCCCGGACCGGGGGACCCATGCTGATCAGACTTTTGCGGCGCCACCTGCGACCCTACGGCCGCCCGATCGCCATCGTGGTGCTGCTGCAACTCGTCGGCACGATCGCCTCGCTCTACCTGCCCAGCCTCAACGGCGACCTCATCGACCGGGGCATCGCCGTCGGGGACACCGGTCACATTCTGCGGGTCGGCGGCTGGATGCTGGTCGTCACCGCCATCCAGATCGGCTGCTCCATCGCCGCCGTCTTCTACGGCGCGCGTACCGCGATGGCGTTCGGTCGCGACGTGCGTTCGGCGGTCTTCCACCAGGTCGGGCGGTTCTCGGCCCGGGAGGTCGGTCAGTTCGGCGCGCCGTCGTTGATCACCCGCACCACCAACGACGTCCAGCAGGTGCAGATGCTGGTCGTGCTCACGTTCACGATGCTGGTCGTCGCCCCGATCATGTGCGTCGGTGGCATCGTGATGGCGCTGCGGGAGGACTTCGGGCTGTCCTGGCTGATGGTGGTCAGTGTGCCGGTCCTCGGCGTTGCGGTGAGTTTGATCGTGCGTCGGATGGTGCCGCTGTTCCGGGCGATGCAGACCAGGATCGACGCCGTCAACCGGGTGCTGCGCGAGCAGATCACCGGCGTACGGGTGGTCCGGGCGTTCGTGCGGGAGCCGTACGAGACCCAGCGTTTCGGCATCGCAAACACGGAGCTGACCGCGACCGCGTTGCGGGCCGGCCGGCTGATGGCGTTGTTCTTCCCGGTGGTGATGTTGGTGTTGAACGTCTCCAGCGTGGCGGTGCTCTGGTTCGGTGCCGGTCGGGTCGACTCCGGGCAGATCGAGATCGGTTCGCTGACCGCCTTCCTGAGTTACCTGATGCAGATCCTGATGTCGGTGATGATGGCGACCTTCATGCTGATGATGGTGCCCCGGGCGGCGGTCTCCGCCGAACGGATCACTGAGGTTCTCGACACCGAGTCGTCGGTGCTGCCGCCCACCGGGCCGGCGGCCGGTCCGGCGCTGCGCGACGGGCAGCCGGTCCGCGCCGACCTGGAGTTCCGCGCGGTCACCTTCCAGTATCCGGGCGCGGCGGCGCCGGTGCTGCGCGACATCGCCCTGCGGGCGGGGGCCGGTACCACCACCGCGATTATCGGTAGCACCGGCGCGGGCAAGACGACTTTGCTGTCGATGGTGCCCCGGCTTTTCGACGCCACCGCCGGGACGGTGCTCGTCGATGGGGTCGACGTTCGGGAGTTCGACCTGGACCTGCTGCGGCGTCGGATCGGGGTGGTGCCGCAGCGGCCATACCTGTTCACCGGCACGATCGCCAGCAATCTGCGCTACGGCCGATCGGAGGCCACCGACGAGGAACTGTGGGCGGCGCTGGAGGTGGCGCAGGCCCGGGACTTCGTCGAACGGATGCCCGGCGGTCTGGCCGCCCCGATCGCCCAGGGTGGCACCAACGTCTCCGGCGGTCAGCGACAACGACTGGCGATCGCCCGCGCGGTGGTCCGAAGACCGGAGATCTATCTGTTCGACGACTCGTTTTCCGCCCTCGACCTGGGCACCGATGCCCGGCTGCGGGCCGCGCTGCGGCCGGTCACCGCCGATGCCGCTGTCGTGATCGTCGCCCAGCGGGTTTCGACGATCATCGACGCCGACCAGATCGTCGTACTGGAGAACGGGGTGATTGTCGGGGTCGGCCGGCACGCCGAGCTGCTGGCCGACTGTCCGACGTACGCCGAGATCGTGGCGTCCCAACTCACCGTGGGGGTGGGCGCGTGAGCAACTCGCCGGCACCTGAGCAACGGACCCCCGAACGGTTGCCGGCTGCGGCACCCCGGCGCGGTGGCGGACCGCCGTGGATGACCGCCGGGCAGCCGACCGAGAAGTCGATGAACTTCGGCCCCTCGGCGCGCCGGCTACTTGGTCGGCTGCGTCCGTACCGGTGGCAGTTGGTCGGGGTTTTCGCGCTCGCCGTGGCGAGCGTGGCCCTGATGGTGGTCGGCCCCCGGATTCTCGGCCACGCCACCGATCTGATTTTCTCCGGCGTGCTCGGTGCCCGGCTGCCGGACGGCCTCACCACTGACGAGGCGGTCGCCCAAGCGCGCGCCGCCGGCAACGAGACCCTCGCCGATCTGCTGGCCCGGGGTCGGGTGGTGCCCGGCGTGGGCATCGACTTCACCCGGCTCGGTCAGGTGCTTGCCTGGGCACTGGGACTCTACGTCGCCGCGAGCCTGCTCTCCTGGTTGCAGGGCTACCTGCTCAACGGTGTGGTGCAGCGGGCCGTGCTGCGGCTGCGGGCGGAGGTGGAGGAGAAGCTGCACCGGCTGTCGCTGCCCTACTTCGACCGGCAGCCCCGGGGTGAACTGCTGAGCCGGGTCACCAACGACATCGACAACATTTCGCAGAGTCTCCAGCAGACCCTCAGCCAGCTGCTGACGTCGCTGCTCACCGTGGTCGGCGTACTGGTGATGATGGTCTGGATCTCGCCGCTGCTCGCGGTCGTCGCGCTGCTCGCGGTGCCGCTGTCGGTGCTGGTGACCCAGCAGATCGCGAAGCGTTCTCAGCGGTTGTTCATCGCGCAGTGGACACACACCGGCGAGCTGAACGGGCAGATCGAGGAGGCGTTCACCGGCCACGAACTGGTCAAGGTCTTCGGCCGTCAGGGTGAGGTGGAGGCCACCTTCGCCGCGAAGAACGACGAACTGTTCCGGGCCAGCTTCGGTGCGCAGTTCGTGTCGGGCATCATCATGCCGTCGATGATGTTCATCGGGAACCTCAGCTACGTCGCCATCGCGGTGGTCGGCGGGCTGCGGGTCACTTCCGGGCAGCTGAGCCTCGGCGACGTGCAGGCGTTCATCCAGTACTCCCGGCAGTTCACCCAGCCACTGACCCAGGTCGCCTCGATGGCCAACCTGCTGCAGTCGGGGGTGGCCTCGGCCGAACGGGTCTTCGACCTGCTGGACGCGCCCGAGCAGAGCCCGGATCCGGACCCGGCGGCGCGGCTCGACCGCCCGCACGGCCGGGTCGAGTTCGAGGCCGTGTCCTTCCGGTACGCCCCGGACCAGCCGCTGATCGAGGATCTGTCCCTGGTGGCCGAGCCGGGCCAGACGGTGGCGATCGTCGGTCCCACCGGGGCCGGCAAGACCACCCTGGTCAACCTGATCCTGCGCTTCTACGAGCTGGACGCCGGTCGGATCACCCTGGACGGGGTGGACGTCACCGCGTTGCGCCGGGCCGACCTGCGTGGCCAGGTCGGCATGGTGCTGCAGGACACCTGGCTGTTCGGCGGCACCATCCGGGACAACATTGCGTACGGCAATCCGGACGCCAGCGAGCCGGAGATCCTGCGGGCCGCGCAGGCCACCTTCGTGGATCGGTTCGTCCGCAGCCTGCCCGACGGCTACGACACCGTTCTGGACGAGGAGGGCAGCAACGTCAGCGCCGGCGAGAAGCAGCTGATCACCATCGCCCGAGCCTTCCTGTCCGACCCGTCGCTGCTGATCCTCGACGAGGCGACCAGCTCGGTCGACACCCGTACCGAGGTGTTGTTGCAGCAGGCGATGGCGGCGCTGCGTGCCGACCGGACCAGTTTCGTGATCGCCCATCGGCTCTCCACGATCCGCGACGCCCACCTGATCCTGGTGCTCGACGGCGGCCGGATCGTCGAGCAGGGCAGTCATGCTGAGCTGCTCGCGGCGGGCGGGGCGTACCGGGAACTTCACGACGCGCAGTTCGCCGGGGCCGCCGACTAGGCGGTCGTCAAGGAGTGCAGGTCCGTCCTGGCGTTGCCAGTGGCCGGGTCGTAGGGGTAGGAGACGTGCTGGTGGACCATGCGCCATTCGCCGCCGTGGCGTTGGAAGACGCGGGTGCCGCGCGACCAGCTCTCGGAGGCCTCAGCACCGGCCGGCTTCAACTGGACGTGGTTGAGCCCCCAGGAGACCGCGAGATCGCCGTCGACCACGATCTTCAGGTCCGGCACGGTCCAGGTGACGACGCCGTCGCCTGCCGCGTCGAGACCGGCCTTGCACACCGCTCGTACGGCGTCGACGCCGATGTACCGCAACGGTTGCTCGTGTTCGTACGAGACGACGTCGTCGGCGATCGGGGCCATGAGGCGGTCGAGGTCGTTCGCTGCGGTGGCGGCGAACCAGTCGTGGTGGAGCCGGCGTAGCTCCTGCTCGGCGGTGGCAGCGTCCTGATCCGGGGCAGGATCCTGTGGGGCGGTCTCGGCGAGCGGGAAGGAGTGGTGCTCGTGGGTGACGACCCAGCGGCCGTCCTGCCTGCGTAGGCCGAGTGTCAGCCGCAGCCGGTTGTCCGGATTCTCGGCGAAACCCTCCTCAGTGCCGCAGCGCAGCAGCGCGTACGCGAAGGCGACATCGTCTCCGGCGGTGATCTGCAGCGATTCGATCTCGAACACTGCGCCGCCGGCCAGCCATTCGAAGAACGGTGGCCAGCTGTCGCGGTAGGCGTCGATGCCGCGTACGCCCTGCTGCGGTGGCGGTACGTCGAACATCACGATGTCCTCGGCGTGGTCCTGCAACACGGTGGTGATGTCGCCGCGCTGGACCGCCGCCGCCCAGCGTTCGATCAGTGTACGGATCTGTTCCTCGTTGGTGGCCATGGTCGGCTCGGTCCTTCCGGTCGGTGTCCGTCAGGACTACAACCCCGGCCGGGCCGCGAACTCATCGCCTGGGGTCGTCTCCGGTCAGCTGGGGTGGCAGGCCGAAGGTCGGGAAGTCGGCATCGAGGAAGGCGACCACCTCGGCCACCTGCCGTCCGCGCAGCGTGAGCACGTCCAAACCTGCCGGGACGTACGCGGCCCGGTCGTCGTCCCACAGGTACGTGCCGAAGGCGAGGTGACCGTTCACCTGGGTCGGCAGGAACCGCCAGCGATGTCGCAGCACCACGTCGACCAGGAAACCGTGGATCTGGTCGCGGCCCGCGTACCAGGTTGTCAGCGGCGGCATCGAGAAGCGGGCGTCCTCGGTCAGCATCGCCACGATGGTCTCGACATCACCGGCCTGCCACGCGGTCAGGTAGCGCCGGGCCACCTCCTGCTGGGCCGCGTCGCCGAGCGCGGCGACGGTCGTGTCCAGCAGGTCGGCGACCTCGCTGGCGGGGTAGCCGAGCACGTCGCGCAACAGCAGGACGGCCCGGTGCACTGCGGACAGGTGCTGCAGCGCGGCGACGAACGCCAACTCGACCCTTTCCCGGGCGATCACCTGGGCCTCCGGGCTCAGCTGCGCCGTCCACCCCATCAACCGATCCGGGTACGGACCCAGCCACGCCGTCTCGACCAGCGGCGCCCCCTGCGGGCTCAGATCGGTGGGCAGTTCGCGTCGGCCCCGACGCTCGATGATGGTCAGCGCCCGGTTCGTCGCGATCCGGTACAGCCACGGCCGGATCGATCCGCGGTCCTCGAAGCGGTCCAGGCTGCGCCATGCCCGGTCCAGGGTGTCCTGGACCGCGTCCTCCGCATCGTGTACCGAGCTCAGCATCCGGTAGCAGTACGCCCGTAGCTCGTCGCGCAGCGGCCCGACGAGGCGGCCGAAGGCGTCGCCGTCACCCGCCCGCGCCGCAGCCAGCAACTGCGGTACGGCAGCCTCGGCGACCACACCCGGTGCGCTCCCACGATCCCCGACCTCGCTCACCAGCGAGACCGTACGCCGACCGCCGCCCGGCCGCGTGCGCGCCCGCCCTGTGTGGCTCACCTGTGCCTTCTCGGTCAGCCGTCGAGATGCGAGACAGCCTCGTCGATCAACGCGCTGGTGAGATCATGGAGAAGCGCGAGCGCCTCGTCGGTTTCCGACGAGGACGCTACCGCGTCGGCATTCGCCATTATCACGAGGTTGTCATGGCGGATGAGGTGTATGACCTGAATATCGGGTATTGCGACAGCGTCATACGTGACATGATCTGGATTTGCTATCCGGACACTCTGAAGCGATTTCCCGCTGTCTCCCCACCACCCGGTTAGATCAGTGGCGGTGGTCCCGGCTGCGTTCGCCGGACGTGAGTCGAGATAGTTGCTAGCGTGTTGGTCATACGCTTCCACTGCCCCGGTGACATCGTGGTAAATCTGTACTTCTATTGCGCCGTCTGGCTGGAAGTCTCCGATTTCTGTGGCGAGACGTCCATCTCGCCCTTGGGCAACGAAGGTGCAAAGCTCGTACCAGTGATCCCGCTCGGTGCGGTAGTCCGACTCCGGTTCATAGTAGGTTGGTATGCTTAGGTTGAACTCTTCGAATAGGGCGCTGAGTCGGAGGCTACTGCAGATATCTTTGGGGATCTGTTCGTACCGTGGTCCCGCAGTCGGCCGTGGGGTCGGGTCGCTGGCACCGCAGCCGCCGGTGATGATGGCCGCAGCGACCGCAGCGATGGCGACGCGGAGCCTGCTAGTGCGCGGATGCATGATGCTCCTTCAGTGCCCGTCCTGGGCAAGGTCAGGGTAGGCGGAAGTCGTTACCGTCTACGCCGGATACGATGCCGGGCCGCATTGGGATGAGTCTGCTGTCGTCACCGTCGCTACCGTCGCGGATTCGGTTCACCCGAGTGAGAGCTGCCTCGACGTCGTCGCTCAGATTTCTGTGCTGAGCGTGGTCATTGCGAATGACTGAGCTGACTGCGTCTGACATGGACGAAAGTAGGTCCGCTGCTGTCGATCCTCGGAGGTTCAAGGCTGCCCAGCCGCCGTCGGGGATGGCGGTCGCGGCGACGCCGATTCCGGCGGCGACGGTCGGCATGGTCATCGCCCACAGCCCTCCGCCGGCGAGAATCCCGCCGAAGACGCTGGCGGTGCTTCCAGCGATGACCATGACGTTCTTGAGCGCTTCCTGCCGGGCCAGTTCGGCTCTACTCTGGCTCAGTTGCAGCTGTTCGCGCAGCGCCTCGCCGGTGTAGTGCACGACGTTCATCAGGCTGTGCTGGGTGGACTCGGCGATCGCCTTCGCGGCGGCGATGCCGCCGGCCAGGGCGAGGAGCAGCTGCATCTGGCTCCGCAGGGTCTGCTCGAAGGGGTGGTAGAACTTGCTGGCAAAGGTTTCTGCGGCGTCGCCTTCCCAGTTGCCTATGCTGTGGCGCAGTTTGCCGAAGTCGTGGCTGATCTCATCGTGCAGGGTCATGCGGGCACCCAGGACCGGCTCTATGCACTGGCTCTCGTACGTCGAGCCGACCGGCCAGGTGAAGGGCTGGATCCGGCTGGTGAGGGCCTCGATCTCGGTGGCCGCCCAGGTGGTCGCTTCCTTGGCCAGCGTCTGGAGGTGGCCGGTGACTTCGTCGATCTCTTCCTGTCGTGGGTTCTGCCAGGGCAGGTTGAGGTAGTCGATCGGCACGGTGTAGGTCTTCTCGAAGGGGAACGTGGTGCCGAACCGCGCCTGGACGTAGGCGATGCCGGGGCCGACCGGGGTGTTGTGCCACCAGCTGGACTTCTTGCCCTCCAGGTAGGCGAGCCCGGTGTCGATGTAGCGCAGCTCGGCGAAGTAGCCCTGAATCTCGGCCAGTTTCCGGCGGAGTTCGTGTCTGTCGTACGTGATCGAGGGTTCGGCCATCGTGCCTCCTGACTGTGGCCCGGTCGACGGGGTGTGCAGGTCCTCAGTAGCCGCCGAGGCGGTTGCCGTCGTACTGCCTGGTCTGGGGATCGTGCACCCCGGGTGGTTCCGGCACGTACGGTGGCGAGGTCGTGAAGTCGTCGGCGTAGGTGTCGAGCAGCCGGCTGAACTCGGTGGCGGCCTCCTCGTCGGTGGCGGCGTAGCTGTCGGCGATCTCGACCAGCGCGGTGCCGACCTCCTGCATCCGCAGGCAGGTCTGGCGGAGTACGTCGTGTGTTTCGTCGCGTAGCTCCAGCAGCCGTAGATGGGCCGGCTCCATGCCGAGCCCGGGGCGGTCGAACTGCGTCGCCAGCTCGCCCGCAACTGCGTGGATCTGGGTGGTGAGCTGGGCGTAGACGGCGGCGACCTCGGGTAGTTCGTTGCGCCCGGCCCGGTACAGGTAGTAGAGGTGGGCGCCCAGCCGTTTGCCGGCGCCGACATCGCCTGGGCTGCTGTCCCCGGTGTACTCCGGCCGCCACCCGGGCTCGGTCGGGTTGGACATCACGAATCCCCGCTCGATCGTCAGTATCAGGTCACGAAGTCGCACACATCCAGCCTGTTGTAGCAGAGTTACGCAACGTGGGTGGGCCCGCGTACGCCGCGGTCTCTGAGGACCTCGTCGGCGTGCGTCGGGTGGCGTACGCCGGTGAGCAGGTCGGCGGTGGTGTGGGCCTGGATGCCCGAGAGCGACAGGGTCACCCCTGTCGTCCCCAGCGACGATCGGTGATCAGATCAGGCCGTGGGCGAGCATCGCCTCGGCGACCTGGCGGAATCCGGCGATGTTGGCGCCGGCGATGTAGTCGCCGGGCATGCCGTACTCCTCGGCGGTGTCGTGGCAGCGTGCGTGGATGTCCTGCATGATCTCCCGTAGCCGATCCTGCGAGTGGGTGAACGTCCACGAGTCACGGCTGGCGTTCTGCTGCATCTCCAAGGCGCTGGCGGCTACCCCGCCGGCGTTTGCCGCCTTGCCGGGGGCGAACCGTACGCCGGCTTCGGCGAAGACCCGCACGGCCTGCGGGGTGGTGGGCATGTTGGCCCCTTCCACGACCAGGGTGCAGCCGCCAGCGGCCAGGGTGACGGCGTCGGCGGCGCTGATTTCGTTCTGCGTCGCGCAGGGGATGGCCACCTGGCCGGGCACTTCCCACACTCTGTGGTCGGCGACGAAGCTGGCGTGCGGGCGGGCATCGACGTACTCACTGATCCGCCCCCGACGGACCTCCTTGATCTGTTTGACCAGCTCCACGTCGATGCCTTTGTCGTCGTGGACGTAGCCGGCGGAGTCGGAGCAGGCGACGACGGTGCCGCCGAGTTGGTGCACCTTCTCGATGGCGTAGATGGCGACGTTGCCGGAGCCGGAGACCACCACGCGTTTGCCGTCGAGGCTGTCATCGGTGGTGCGAAGGATCTCCTCGGCGAAGAAGACGACGCCGTAGCCGGTCGCTTCGCGGCGTACCTGTGCGCCGCCGTAGCTGAGCCCTTTGCCGGTCAACACCCCGGATTCGTACCGGTTGGTGATCCGCTTGTACTGGCCGAACAGGTAGCCGATCTCCCGGGCGCCGACGCCGGTGTCGCCGGCCGGCACGTCGGTGTGTTCGCCGATGTGCCGGTACAGCTCGGTCATGAACGACTGGCAGAACCGCATCACCTCGCGGTCGGATCGGCCCCGCGGGTCGAAGTCCGAGCCGCCCTTCCCGCCGCCGATCGGCATGCCGGTCAACGCGTTCTTGAACAGCTGTTCGAAGCCGAGGAACTTGACGATCCCGAGGTAGACCGACGGGTGAAACCGCAACCCACCTTTGTACGGGCCGAGGGCACTGTTGAACTCGACCCGGAAGCCGCGGTTGATGTGCACCTCGCCGTGGTCGTCCTCCCACGGGACCCGGAAGATGATCTGCCGTTCGGGCTCACAGATCCGCTCGATGATCTTGGCTTCGGCGTACTCGGCGTGTCTGTCCAGGGCCGGCGTGATGCTGTCGAGCACCTCGCGCACGGCCTGGTGGAACTCGCTCTCACCCGGGTTCCGTTGGACGACCGAGGTGTAGATCGACTCGATCTTGTCCCGCGCCGGCATGTCTCCTCCTGGGCGTCCGTGACCTGGGTGTACGCCAGGCATGGTGGCACCCTTCGGCCGACGCTACCCCGTCACCGGTGGCGCGGTGTGATGACTGGCATAGCCGTCCGGCAGGTCAGGAGACGGTGACCAGGGCCTGCGGGGCTGGCTCGCGTAGCGCCCATTCGGCGGGCCAGTCCGGGTAGGTCGTCGCCGAGCAGTTGCGTGCGGGGGTGACTCCGTCGGTGGCCGCCGCCTCCGACTCCGATCGCAGGTCGGCGGCGCGGGCGGCGTGCCGGCTGTCCTGGGGACGTGGCCGGTCAGGGGTCGAACCGGGCCAGCAGACCGACCGGGGCCAGTCGGCCGGTGAACGCCGGCTCGGCCGACCCGGCGTTCGGCGAGGTGATGGTGAACCGTCGGGCCAGCCGCGTGGTGACCACCGTGAGCTGGCGCCTGGTCAGCATCGTCCCGAGGCAGACCCGCGGCCCGGCGCCGAACGGCAGGTACGCCGCGGCCGGTGCCGGCCGGCCCGCCAGCCACCGGCCGGGGT
The DNA here is from genome assembly GCF_048060115.1 of Micromonospora sp. LOL_023. Taxonomy (NCBI): domain Bacteria; kingdom Bacillati; phylum Actinomycetota; class Actinomycetes; order Micromonosporales; family Micromonosporaceae; genus Micromonospora; species Micromonospora sp. LOL_023. The sequence continues at coordinate 118,440 of NZ_JBHMIM010000008.1, read as the reverse complement.
CGAACTCGTCGGGTCGCGGCCACCACCGCGGATCCCGGTGGATCAGGTACGCGTTGAGCAGCACCTCGTCGCCGGGGCGTACCGACCACGGTCCGACCGTCGTGGCCCTGCGGGCGGTGCGGGTCATCAGCCAGGCCGGCGGGTGCAGGCGCAGCACCTCGTCGACGACCGCCCCGGCGAGGGTGCCGGCAGTGTCGGCGCGCAACTCGTCGACGAGCCCTGGCCGCCGCGCCAGTTCCCGGACGATGGAGGCGAGCGCGGCGGCGGGCACGCCGTACCCGCCGATCAGCACGGTGCGCAGCGTCGAGAGCACCGTACGGTCGGGCAGTGCCGGATCGGCGGCGAGTAGCACGTCGAGCAGGTCTGTCGGTTGTCCGCGGTCGCCGGCGGCCCGGCGGCGGGTGACGATCCTGGTCAGGGTGTCGCTGAACTGTCGGTGGGCGCGCAGGAACCGCCGACGCCGGGGCAGCGGAAACCAGGCCGGCGGCGTGTACGAGGCGGTTTCGAACGGCGCGGTGGTGTCCACGGTGGCGGCCAGTGCCTGCGGGACGCTGTCGGCGTCGACACCGAAGCAGTGGTCGGCGATCGTACGGGCGGCGAAGGTGCGCATGACGGCGAGCACCTCGACGTCGCGGCCGGCGGTGGCGTCGAGGACCTGGTCGAGCAGTTCGGCGGTACGAGCGTCGGTGGCGGCCGCCGCCTGCCGGTTGAGCCCGGTCCAGGCGGCACGGCGGGCCGGTGCCCATGCCTTCGCCGCGGTGGCGGCCCGGTCCAGTTCGGGCTGGCTGTCGAAGGGCGCGAGCTCGGTGAGGAAGTCGCCGTCGGTGCGGGTGAGCACGTCGTGGGCGAGGACCGGGTCGCTGACGCACACGGTGCGATCGTCGAACGAGAACACGTCGCCGTACTCGTCGTGGCAGCGACGGAGGAAGCCGATCCGGTCGGCCTCGTACGCCCGGATGTTGCCGGTGAGCCAGCGCCCGCGCGGACCCGGTGGGCGGTTGATGTCCATGAATCCGCGCGGGGCGTGGGCGTCGTCCGTAGGCGGGATCGGCTCAGCCGTGGTGGTAGGGCCAGTACATGTAGCGTCCGCTGACCCGCCGTCTGCCGACGAGCCGGGCTGCCAGGTGCCGCAGGGTCCGCATGTCGAACACCTCCTCGATCGGTCGAGGTGAATTCCTCCCACGATCGTGGCACATCGTCGACGGTGACGCAAAGGGTTCTGGGTAAAACAGATCGTCACGTCGGCGGTTCGTGTGCTGAGTGGACCCGCCGACCGGTCGGGGTGGGCGGCGGTCGCCGCCCACCCCGACCGGCCGTGCCGATGTCTCAGCGGTGGTGCAGCGGGCTGGTGACCGCGGCGAAGGCGTCTACGATCCCGTGTCCGTAGAACCCGTTGAAGTTCTTGCCGCCGGCGCAGTAGGCGTCCCACTCCGGTGACCGGTCCTCGTTGGCGTACGACACCAGACGCGGCTGCGGGCAGGCGGTCTCGTCGGCGGTCCGGTACAGGTGCGACTCCACCTTGTCCGGGTCCAGCGTCAACCCGCCCCGGCGGGTGTCGCGCTTGCCGTACCTGCTGACGATCAGCGCGGCCACCCCGGAGACGTGCGGCGACGCCATCGAGGTGCCCTGCAGGTAGGTGTAGTAGCCGCAGACCCCGGCGGCGGTGCATTCCTTGACGACGAACGCCTCGGCACCCGGCACGATGTTGCCGTCGGCGTCGACCGCACCTTCCTCCTGCAGCACATGCAGCGGGTACGACGACAGGATCGTGTTGTCGTACGTGCGGTGGGTCGGGGTGCCGAAACCGTCGCGGAACCAGCCGCCCGGCGCGGCGACCGAGATCTGCTCGGTGCCGTAGTTGGAGTAGTCCGCCTTGGCCGCCGACGGGCCGACCGACGACACACCGATCACGTGCGCGCCTTCGACCGGCAGGTCCCAGCAGGTGGCGTTGTCGATCGGCCGCAGCCGCGGGGTGCCGCCGTAGTTCGGGCTCGACGTGTCGTCGCGCGGGCTGCCGAGGTCCTCGTGGTTGTTGCCGAGCGAGCCGACCAGGGTGACGCCACGCTTGTGCGCGTACCGCAGGGCCCGGTTGACCGCCTCGATGGTGGCCCGCTGCGAGGCCTGCTCCTCGGCGGAGTCGGCCGGGTTGTTCAGGCAGTTGTACAGCCACGGGTCGATGTAGAACGACATGTTGACCACGTCGATGCCGGCGTCCCCGGCGTAGACCAGGGCGTTGACCACCGAGTCGAGGAAGAAGTAGCCGGAGTCCTGGCCGCCCTTGAGCGCCACCAGGGTGACCTTCGGTGCCACGCCGGACAGGCCGAAGCCGTTGGCGGCGGCACCGATCGTGCCGGCGACGTGGGTGCCGTGGCCGCTGTCGTCACGGTCGACCGGGTCGAGGCAACTGGCCACTTCGCACTCACCGTCGATGTCGACGATGTCGGGGGCGAAGTTGCGCGACAGCGAGTAGCTGAAGTTGGGCGCGATGTCGGGGTGCTGGCCGTCGATGCCGGTGTCCAGGATGCCGACGGTCACGCCGCGCTCGCCCGGCTCGACCTTGCGGGACTTGTCGGCCCGCATCATCGCCAGGCCCCACAGCTTCTCGTCGAGCGGATCCATCCGGGCCCCACGGTTGCCGGCCGCCCCGGCGGACCTGCCGCCGGCGATCCGGTGTTCCTGCTCGACAGCGTCGAAGCGGGCACGGGGAGCGTAGCCGACGGGGCGCTTCTCGGCCGCGCCGAGCAGCGCCGGCGCGGCGGCGACCTTGGCGGCGAACGCGGCGTCGTCGGTGACGACCTGGTACATGCCGACGTCGACGGTGCTGTCGACCACGGTGCCGCCGGCGGCCTCGATCGCGGCGACAGCGGCAGTGGAACTGGTGCCGACCTCGGCGACCACCGTGTACTCGGCGGCGTCGTCCGAAGTGTCGGGGGCGGCTGCGGCCGGTCCGGCCGGTGCGGCACCCAGCAGGGCCAATGCGGTCGCGGTCGCGACGGCACCGGCGGTGAAGCGTCTGCTCAACACAACATCCCTTCGTAGAGTGTGCATGCGTCACACGGGATCGACACCGCTACGGGTAGTGGCGCCTGGGGTAATCTACAGGCGCACCATGCTTCGTGGGAGGTCTGCTGCGGGCAGTATCAGCGCCCGATGAGGACAGGACGGGTTCGGGCCCGCATCGGTGCGATTTCGCTACCTGCTCAGTGTGATCTGCCGAGCTTCCAGTACCCGGTGAAGGTGATCCGCCGCTTCGGCACACCTGCGTCGACGAGATGCCGGCGGGCCGTCGTCGGCAGGTTCTGTTCACCGGCGAAGTACGCCGACACCGTTGCCGGGGTGTCTGTCGTCCACGCCTGCACCGCCGCCAGCGCCGTTGCGCCGGGCCGGGCCGGGGATTCACGGGCCAGCCACCGCAGTTGAACCCCTGTCGGAGCGTCGACGGGTTGGGCGTCGGCCGGGTCGGGGATCTCGATCAGTGCCAGGCCGGTGGCGTCGCGCGGCAGGTCGCGCAGAATCCCGGCGATCGCCGGCAGCGCGGTCTCGTCACCGGCGAGCAGATGGTAGGTGGTGTCCGGCTCGAAGTCGTAGCCGCGGCCCTGGTCCAGCAGGGCGACGGTGTCGCCCTGCTTGGTCCGCTGCACCCAGCGGGTGGCGATGCCCTCGTCACCGTGTACGACGAAGTCGATGTCGAGTTCCCGGGCCTGCGGCCGGAACTCGCGAACGGTGTAGTTACGCAGGTGCGGGCGGGTCGCCGAGGGCATCCGCAGGTATTTGAGGTAGCCGATGGTGTCGATCCGGTTGGGCAGGTCGAAGCTGGTCTCGCCCTGCTCCTGCGGCAGGAACAGCCGGAACCAGTGGTCGAAGCCGTGGTTCGGCAGCTGCTGCAGCTGGTCGCCGCCGAGGGTCACCCGGATGATGTTCGGGCTGATCCGTTCGGTGCCGACGACGTCGACGACACACAGGGTGGTGTGCTTCTTGGAATCCTTGAAACTCATCGTTCTCCCAACTCAGGTATGCCTTACCTTAGTAGGTGCATGGGGCTGCTGGAAGCCCGGCGTTGCGTCGTCCGACGTGATCCGCTCACGCAACGACTCGGCCGCTGGCCACCGACGGTTGGCCGGATGCCGCGCACCGTATGGCGGCTGCCGGCGGTGGATCTCGCCACGGACGGCGGCGCGGCGCCGTATCACCCCGACATGGCCGTGCTGGCCGCCCACGAAAGGTGGACGGCCAGCACGGTTCGGGACCTCGGCGGGTCACTGGGTGAGTTCGGCGACCTCCTCGGCGGTCAGCCGACCCCGGTCGGGCACCACGGCGGCGGACCGGGCGGCGGCGGGAGCTGCCACCGGCGGGTTCGGCGGCCGCTGCCAGTGCCAGTCGCTGACCGCCTGGTGCGCGGCGACCACCGATAGCAGCCGGCCCTCGGCGTACGGTAGTCCACCGAGGATGGTGCCGATCGGCACGCCGCCGCCGGTGAAGCCGATCGGGAAGGCGATCTCGGGCAGCCCGACGATGTCGAACGGCACCGGACTGGTCTGCACCACCACGTCGCAGCTGCCGAAGATCTGGTCGAGGATCCGCTCCAGCAGCAGCAACTTGGCACGTTGGCCGGTGACGTAGCCGTTGGCGTCGAGCAGGCAGCCCTGCAGCCAGCTGGTCACCGACACGCCGAAGCCGCGCAGGTCCTCACGCAGGTACGGCATGAACGGCTCGCTGCGCTCGGGCAGCCGGACGTTGTTGAACGCGCTGCCGGTGAGCAGGTCCCATTCGTCGGGCAACGGCACCTCGACCAACTCGCACTCGGGGATCGCCGCCATCTTGGTGAGGAACGCCCGGCGGGCGAGCGCGGTCTCGGACGTACCGTCGGCGTAGCCGGGCAGGACGCCGATCCGGGTCTTCCACCGCATCCGCAGGTTGCCGCCTTCGTAACGCGGAGTCGCCGCGTTGATCAGGTTCGGCACCGGGGGCAGGCCCTGGCTGCGGGGGTCGGCCGGGTCCGCTCCGGCCATCGCCATCAGCATGATGGCGGCGTCCTTGGCGTCGCGGGCCAGCGGCCCGGGATGGTCGCGGCTGTAGGTGAGCGGGATGATCCCGGCCAGCGACACGCGGCCCATCGTGGGCTTGATGCCGGTGAGGTTCTGCGCGTTGGACGGCGCGGTGATCGAACCACCGGTCTGAGTGCCGATGCCGGAGGTGGCCATCCGGCCGGCGACGGCGGTCGCGGTGCCGGTCGAGGATCCGCCCGGGTTCGTCGACGGGTTGGTCGGCGTCCAGGCGTTGATCGTGGTGACCTGCCCGTTGGGCAGGGTGGCCCGGCTGGTGGCCAGCGGTCCCATCTGCGTCTTGCCGAGCACGATGCCGCCCTGCACGGTCAGTTTGGCGACCGACGTCGCGTCGTACGGTGGCACGAAGTCCTGGAACAGGTAGGAACTCGCCGTGGTCAGCACGCCTTCGGTGAAGTAGTTGTCCTTGATGGCCAGCGGGATGCCGTGCAGCGGACCCCGGTACGGGCGGTTCGCCCACTGACGGGCGGCCTTGAGCGCCGATTCGGCGGTGACCAGGTTGAACGCCTGGTACGTGGAGTCGTACGCGGCGATCCGGTCCAGGTAGGCCTGCACCAGCTCCACCGGGACGATCTTGTTGTGCCGGATCATCCAGGCGGCCTCGGACAGCGTCCACTCGGTCGGGTCGGACATGACCGCCTCGCGTGGCTTGTTGTACGCGGCGCCCTTGTCCAACTCCGGGTTGAACTTGACGGCTGGGCCGCTGGCCGGGCTCGGCGCGGCGGAGGCGATGCCGGCCAGGCCGGGCAGCGCGACGGTGCCGACGGTGGCTGTGGCGGCCAGGGCCGCGGTGCGGGCCAGGAACGCTCGCCGGTCGAGGAGGCGGTCCAGCGGCTGCTGTACGTCTGTCATGGCGTCCTTCGTCATCAGAGCTTGCGCCATTCGGTGCTGATGGACGGGTAGAGCATCGGCGCGGGTTGCTGGGACAGCGCCATCGCGGTGGCCGGGTCGCCGGCATCGGGGGTGGGCAGCTGGTAGCCGGCCAGGGTCGGCACGGTGCTGCGCATGAAAGACCGCAGTGAGGCGAGCACGGAGTCGCGGCCGGGGGAGCCGGTGACCGGGTCGGCGACGGTGCCGGCCGGCAGCTGGTCGAGGTCGATGCCGAGCGAGGCGAGCTGAGCGACGATCAGGGTGTTGAGCTGATCGTCGGTCGGAGGGGTCGGGGCCATGAAACCTCCAGGCTTCGAAGCGATGGCCACAATCTCCGGTCGGCTCGTGTCGGCGGTGTGTCGTGATCATCACGTGATCATGAATATGCCCAGCTCAGGGCCGGTCGTTGGTCAATGTGTAGGTTCGGCCGGCGTCGGTGGACACGTGATCGGTCGTGCCGACCCCGACCAGACACACGTCCGGGGTCAGCACGTGGGCCTGGGTCCGGGACACGACCGACCCGTCGGCGTCGCGCAGGCAGCACGCCTCGGTGTCCGGCGGGGAATCCGGGGTCAGGTCGGCGGCGCCGATGCCGGCACCGGTGGCGCACGGTGGCAGCCGGGCGGGTCGTCCGGCTGCGCCCGACCGCAGAAGAAGATCTCCTGTGGCTCCTGGTCGACCTGCGGCACGCTGGGGACGTACATCAGCGAAAGCCGCTTCTCTCTCGGCTCGCCCGTCTGCGGATCGAACCTGATCGGGCCGGTCACCCCGTTGTGCGCCTGCTGCGCGTTCTGCAGCAGCACCTGGGTGAAGACCGTGACCGGGCTGACCGACCGTGGGTCCAACGTCCGCTTCTTGATGCCCATCCGGTTGGCCAGCTCCTCCAGCGCCCCGATCAGCATCCTCGACGCGTCGTACGCCAGCGCCACCCGTTCGCCCACCGGAGGGCTGGTGCCGTCGACACACCGCCGCTCACCCAGCAGATCGTCGCGTTGAATCAGATCCAGGAACTGCCGGCGCGACTCGTCACGCTCCGCGTCGGCGATCAGCCGGCTGCACGTCGCCAGGGCTGCCTTGGACACGTAGGTCACCGGCAGGTTCCCCGGTGCGCTCGCCCGCAACTGGTGGTTGGCCAGATACCGGTTGACCGAGTCGTCGGCGACCAGGTGCAACGGCGGATCGTTGCGGCACTGCCGAAGCGCCTCCAGGAACTCGTCGAACTCGGAGTACCGCCCGGCGAAGAACAACATGCCCTGGTAGCCACACTCGTCGGCCAGTGAGTCGCCGAACCGGAACGGACGGACACTCGACCGGCCGCCGAGGATGTCGGCCAGCCCCGACACCAGGGTGCTGACGTACAGGTCGTCCTCCAACGGGCTGTCGTCGCCGGTGGTGTAGTAGATGTGGGCCTCGTCGACCGCCAGCACCTCGGTGGCGTACGTCGCGACGAGCCTGGCCTGGTCGGCGTTTGGCGCGACCATCTGCAGATACAGTCCGGAGTTGAGGTGGAACCCGTCCGCTGACAGCGTCGGGGCTATCGCCGGCAGACCGATCCGGTGCAGCCGATTGAGCGCCTCGGCGGTGGTGGTGCGGCTCTCCACCAGCCCAATGACCCCCATCACCGTCGGGTCCCGTCGCGCCAGGCCGGCGAGCAGATCGACCGTCCGCACCGCATGGCGCATCTGCTTGCCACCATTGGCGATGACGATCCGTACCAGCGCCTTGCCGTCCGTGCCCGCCGACATCTTCATCCGCTCGTACTGGGCGACGGCCATGCCTTCGAGCTCCTCGCGTTCGGAGACGTAGGAAACCTCCCGTGGGCCGGTCCGCTGCCCGGTCATGATGCCCAGGTACACCAGGGTCATCAGCGGTCGCCGCCCTTGGCTGCGCTGCCAGACCTGCATGACCTCCTCGTTCTGACGGAAGATCCGCTCCTGCACTCCCCGCAGCGCCTGCTGACCCGGGTCGTTGTTGAACACGTAGCCCGCGTTGTCGCTGTAGCCGATGCACTCCCCGTCGATCAGCCGCAGCGCGATCTCCCCCTGGGTCGGATGAGGCAGGCAACCCGGCCCCCATCGCCCGCTGGTCCAGACCAGCGAACCGGCCAACAACACCAGGACCAGGGCGGCGGCGATGCTGCGCCGCGCCCACCAGGGCGGTGCCGGCGGCACCAGATCGGGAACGGCCGGGTGACCGTGGCGGTCGTCGCGGTCGGGGTCCGAACCCAACGCCAGGAACCACGCGTCCGCCCGGCGGAGCCGGCGCTGCTCGGGCAGCGCGTCGCGCCAGTCGTCGAGGCCGATGCCCGCCTCGGCCAGTCGCAGCGGGGAACCCGCGCCGTCCACCGGCTGGTAACCGTCGGCGGCGTCGGCGACGATCAGCAACGGATCCCACCGACCAGTCTCGTTTCGTACGTCGTTGACCAGCCGCAGCAGCGCATGCCCGGCGCTGCCTGGGGTGACGTTGTCCAGCAGCAGCACCGGGTAGGCGGTGCGTCGCCATCCGGTCGGTGACCAGATCCGGCGGGCGTAGCCGGCTCGCAGGTCCTCCAGGAACGCGTGCACCAGCAGCTTGCGTACCTGCTCGGGTTGCTCGCCGGTGCGATGGTCGGTGGTCAGCCGTTCGGCGAAGCCGATGAAGGTGCCGCTCTGCCGGGGTGCCAGGTACTGCTGGCGCATGAACCATCGGTAGCGCCCGCCGATCACCGGCAACCGACCCGACAACGCCGCCCGGAACAGCACGTCCGGCACCGCCCGCAACACCAGCCAGAGCACCAACCGGTACGCGGTGGCGAACGCGGTCTCCGCGTCCGATGCGCCGCGTAGGTTGTCCGCCGCCGGCCGGCGGCGCCAGTTCCGCAGCATCTGGGTGATCCGGGTCCGGCGTTCGGTCACCTCGACGTCGGTCAGCCGCTGGTCCATCAACCAGCGGGCCAGCGGGTAGTGCCGGAACGCGAACGGCTCGGCGCCGAACGCGTCCAGGGCGAGTTGGTGGTGCATCGCGTCGAGCAGCGGGCGGATGCCGTGGTCGTGGGCGAACAGCGCCGCGTCGATCTCGACGTGTGGAACACGGCGTCGACTCGGCCGCCGCAGTCGCCGCAGCAGTCCGTGGTGGATGTCCGTGCCGGACACCCCGATGGCCACCACGATCGGCAGCTCGGTCTCGCCCCGGCTCGGGCGGCGGATCAGCCTGCCGACGACGGCGAGCAGCTCTGCCATCCCACGGGAGGCGAACCTGTCCCGCGCCCGGTCCGCGCTGGAGTCACCTGCCATGATCACCCTCCGGATGCGTCGTCGTCGCGCACGGTTGATCCCAGTGTCGACCATGCTCGCCACAGAGGAATCTCGTGGACCGCGTCACAGGCCGACGCGACGGCGGGCCGGCACCCGGACGTGGCCGCCGAGCGGCCGTGCCCCGGCGGGCGGCGTCAGGCCGCGTCGCGCACCCACGCCTCGGCATGCGGTCCGGCACCGACGATCCGCAGCAGCTGGACCGACTGGGCCGGGTCGTCGACGGTGACGAAGTAGGAGTTTCCCCGGCGCAGGTGTTGCGCGACGGTCACGCCGAGCGCCTCGCCCGCCTCGGTGAGCACGGTCAACGCGCGCGGGGCGGGCACCCGGACCCGGATCTGGCTGCGTCGACGGGAACCGTTCGCCACCAGCAGGGCGGCCCGCCACATCGTCCGGGCCGACGCGGCCCGGTTGCCCGGCCGGGCGTGTGGACCGACCTGACCGGCCGCCGCCTGCCAGAGCCGGTCGAGCCAGTCGGACACCTCGTCGGCGTTGGCGGCCGGCACCAGCACGTCGAACTGGTCCCGCTCGTCACGTCCGCGCGCCGGTGGCGTGGTGGCTACGTACACCCCGGGGAACTCGTCGTCGATGACGGTCGCGACCCGTCGGGCCAGCGCCGGGTAGGCGGTGCTGACCAGGCTGACCAGCCCGGTTCGCCGCTGCCACGGCACCGGGCGCAGCAGGTGGGTGACGGTGGCCGCCTCCACCCGGGGCATCCGGTCGGCGGCGACGGCGGCAGCCACCGCGTCGAGCAGGCGCCGATGGGGGATTGCACCCCACCGGCGGGCACCCGGGCCGGCGCAGGTTCGGAGCTGGGCGTCAACAGACATGGCCGGCCTCCGGTAGGTCGGTGATCAGCTTCGCGTACGCCGGTTCGATCACAAACCCCACCACCCCCGCATCCCGAGACCGCACCGCCAACTCCGCGATCTCCTGCGCCCGAACGATCTCCCCCAACGGAACAGCCACCATGTCGCCTGACTTGTCCTACTCTTTATCGGCATCGATCTGGCCGCGCCGCAACCGGTCCCATACCCGGTCGCGGGTGAACGGCAGATCGGTGAATCGGATGCCGGTCGCGTCGCGCAGGGCGTTCGCCAACGCCGCAGCCACCGGATTGAACGGACTCTCACTCATCGACTTGGCACCCGACGGCCCGAGCGGGTCGCTGCTGTCGGCGAAATGCACCTCGGTCTCCGGCACGTCGGCGAACGTCGGCAGGTGGTAGCTGCGGAAGTCGGTCGTGCGGACCCGGCCATCGTCGTCGATGTCGACATGCTCGGCGAGGGTGGCGCCGAGCGCCTGAGCCACCCCACCCTCCACCTGCCCCCGGCACTGCATCGGATTGAGCACCGTTCCGGCGTCGGCACTGTGTACGCTGCGCAGAATTCTGATCTCGCCGCTGTCCGGATCGACGGCGATCCGGAACCAGTGCACGTTGAACGCCACCGACCGCTGTCCGCCGTCGGCGTGTCCGTCGGCGGACAACGTGCCGCCAGCGGCCTGTACCAACTCCACCAGCGCGACGCGTCGGTCGGCGCACCACACCGCGTCGCCGGCCAACCGGCACTGCCCCCGGTCCACCCCGGTGTACCGCGACGCGGCGTCGAGAAGCTGGCCCCGCAGCCCGACGGCGGCCCGCTGAGCCGCCGTACCGGCGACGACGGTGCCGGTGGAGGCGAAGGCACCGGTGTCGTGCCCGACCAGCGCGGTGTCCGACTGGCGGATGCGTACCTGGTCGACACTGGTGGCCAACGCGTCGGCGACCAGCTGCCGGTGGACGGTCGTCGACCCGTTGCCGAACTCGGCCATCCCGACGTCCAGTTGGTAGCAGCCGTCGTCGGCGAGGCTCGCCCTGGCCCGGCCGTGGTGCCCGCCCGGTGGGCCGGTGGCGATCATCGCCACCGCCATGCCGTCGCCGACCAGCCAACCCGCCGGCGGCACCTGCTGCTGAGCTGGCCGCACCTGGCGGTCGGCTGGCGGCTGCGAGCGGGCCCGCGTGATCAGATCCAGGCACTGGTCCAGGCCGTAACTGCGTACCTGGACGGTGTCGTCGTGCCCGACCGGGGTGACCAGCGGATCGTCCGGCCCGATCACGTTGCGGGCGCGGAAGGCGATCGGGTCGAAGCCGAGCCGGCGGGCCAACTCGTCGACCGCCGATTCGACGGCGAACGACACCTGGCCCAGACCGTAGCCGCGGAACGCCCCGGACGGGACCGTGTTGGTGTACACCGACCAGCCGTCGACCTGCTTGTTCGGGCAGCGGTAGACGGCGACCGACTCGCTGCAGCCGTGCGCCAGCACCGCCGGACCGTGGTTGCCGTACGCGCCGGTGTCGGCCACCACCCGCAGCCGCACCGCGGTCAGCGTTCCGTCGCGTCGGCCGGCCACCGTCACCGTCACCTGGAACGGGTGCCGGGTGGTCGCCGAGGTGAACTGCTCCGACCGGGTGAACTCCAGTTTCACCGGTCGGCCGGTGCGCAACGCCGCCAGCACCACGATGTCCTCGACGAGCATCTCCTGTTTGCCGCCGAACCCGCCGCCGACCCGCCCGGCGACGACCCGGACCCGCTGTGGCGGCAGATCGAACAGCCGGGCCAACGCCCGCCGGGTCAGGTACGGAGTCTGCGTACTGGACCGCACGGTCACCCCGCCGTCGGGTTCCGGCCAGGCCACCGCGCCGTGTGTCTCCAGATGGGCGTGCTGCACCCGCTGGGTGCGTAGGGTCGCGGTGTAGACCTCGTCGGCCTCGGCCAGCGCGAGGTCCACGTCGCCGACCTCCCCGTGCACCTCGCCGGCCACGTTGTCGGCCGGCCGGGCGATGCCGCAGGCCACTGGATCCTTGTCGTGGAGCACCGGGGCGCCCGGTGCCATCGCCGTCTGTGGGTCGAACACCGCGGGCAGGGCCGCGTAGTGCACCCGGACCAGCCGGGCCGCGGTCTCCGCCGCCGCCTCCGTCTCGGCGACCACCGCCGCGACCCGTTGTCCGACGAAGCGGACCGTGGCGTCGAGCAGCCGGGTGTCTGCCGGGTCCTCGTGGGCGTGCTCGTGCTGAGCGCTGGAGTACAGCCGGTCCGGGCAGTCGCGGTGGGTCAACACCGCCAGTACGCCCGGGACCCGCATCGCCGCGTCGACGTCGAAGCCGGTGATCCGGGCGTGCGGCACGGTGGAACGCACCAGTTTCAGGTGGGTCAGGCCGGGCACCGCCACGTCGAAGGTGAACCGGGCGGTCCCGGTGACGATCTGCCGGCCGGCCGGGGCCGGCACGTTGGCGCCGACGGCCGCGCTGCGGACCGCGGCCACCGGCGCGCCCGGCGTCGCGTCGACCGGTGCCCCCTGCGGTGTCTCCGCCGACGTGGACGTGACATGCCGGACGCCGGCGATCGCGTCCCGGATCGCCCGGTAGCCGGTGCACCGACACAGGTTGCCTTTCAACGCACGCGGCAGGTCCGCCTGTTGGGCGTCGTCGAGCGCGGCGACCGTCATCAGCAGTCCGGCGGTGCAGAAGCCACACTGGAAGCCCTGTGCGTCGAGGAACCGTTGCTGCACCGGATGCAGGTCGGCACCCTCGGCCAGACCCTCGACAGTGGTCACCGCGCGACCCTGAGCCCGGACCGCCGGATACACGCAGCTGTGCACCGGCAACCCGTCGACGTGGACCGTGCAGGCTCCGCAGTCGCCCGAGTCGCAGCCCTTCTTCACCCCGTACCAGCCCTGCTCACGCAGGAAGGTCCGCAGGCACTGGCCGGCGGCTGGTTCCCCGGCGGCGGCCGTGCCGTTGACGACGATGCTCACCGGCGGACCTCGCCGGCTCCGTCGGCTCCGACCGTGGACGCGCCCGACCGGGCGTCGACCAACTCGGCCCTGACCTGCGCCGCCATCCGCAGGGTCTGGTGCCGTCGCCAGGCAGGCAGACCGTGTACGTCGTCCATCCAGCCGGCGGCCGCGCAGGCGGCGTCCACCTGGTCCAGCGTCTGCTCCTCGGTCGGCCGGTCGGGCAGGCGCAGCACCACCGGGCGGCGGGTGGCTGCGGTCACCGACAGCGTCAATCCGCTGGTGTCCGGGCTGCTGCGGCCGATCACCAGCGCCGCCGAACGTCCATGGGTGAACAGCGACGCCCGACGCATCGCGTACCGGGACCGTACGGCCCAGGTGGGCACCCGTACGCCGCGCAGGTACTCGCCCTGAGCTAGCGCGGTCGACTCGACGTCGCGGACGAACTCGGCCGAGGCCACCTGCCGCTGCCCACCGGTGAGGTCGGTGAGCAGGCACTGGGCCTCGGTGGCGACGGCCAGCGATGTCATCGGCCCGGCGGGTAGCGCGGCGCAGATGTTGCCGCCGACGGTCGCCACGTTCCAGATCTTGTGCGAGGCGAGCAGCGCGTCGCAGCAGCGACGGACGAGTGCGGCGAATCCGGCCCACCCCTGCGCCGGCCGTAACCGGGAAAGCTCGGCGATTGTGCAGGTGGCGGCGATCTCCAGGCCGTCGTCGCCGATCCGTAGCGGCGGCCAGTGCATCCGGGTGAGATCCCGCAGCCGGCGGACGTCCGGCTGCGGCTGCGAGTAGAGGTAGCTGCCGCCGGCGAGCCAGCGGTCACCCGTACGCCAGTCGCCGTCGTCGGCGGTGATCACGTCGGAGACGGTATGCAGATCCACGCTCCGCATCGTCCAACCGCGCGGGCGTTGCGGACAATGACGGTGGAGCACAATCCAGCTCCACGGATCGGCCAGGTGGTTGGACGAACCTACAAGGCGACCGTCGTGTGCTTGACCGGACGGTCAGCGGCTCCGCATCGTTGGCCGGTGCTTGCCGGAATCGTGCTCGCCGCCGGCGCCGGTCGCCGCTACGGCCGGCCCAAGGCCCTGGTCCGCCTGGGCGGGACGCTGCTGGTCGAACGCGCCGCCGCCACCCTGGCCGCTGCGGGTTGCCGGCCGGTGGTGGTCGTCGTGGGTGCCGGGGCCGGCCAGGTACGGGCGGCCGCCGACCTGGCCGACGCGACGCTGGTCGACAATCCGGACTGGGCCAGCGGGATGGCCTCGTCGTTGCGCAGCGGGCTGGCGACGGTGGCGGCCGGACCGACGACGCCGGCGGCACCGGCTGCTGCGGCCGAGGTGCAACCGGCCGGACCGCCCGACGCGGTGGTCGTTCTTCTCGTCGACATGCCGGGCATCGGTCCGGCCGCGGTGCGCCGGGTCGCCGGTGGTGCCCACCGACGCACGCTCGCCGTCGGTGGGTTCGGGTCGGGGCGCACCGGTCATCCGGTGGTGCTCGGCCGTGACCACTGGGCGGCGGTCGCGGCTACGGCGACCGGGGACGCCGGCGCCCGCGACTACCTTCGGGCACACGCCGATCAGGTGCGGATCGTGCCGTGCGGCGACGTCGCCGACCCGACCGACCTGGACCGGCCGGCGGACGCGATCGGGTGTTGGCCGCCGCAGGCGCAGGCCGGCGACCTGCCGGCGGTGACCCGATGATCGGGCCGGTGCTCTCCGAGGCGCTGCGGTGGTGGTACGCCGGCGAGTCGGTCGCGCTGGCGACGGTGACCGCGACCGCCGGCAGCGCACCCCGACCCCCGGGCAGCGTCATGCTGGTCGCCCCGGACGGCACGGCGACCGGCAGCGTCTCCGCCGGTTGCGTCGAAGCCGCCGTGTACCAGCTGTGCCGCAACGTGCTGGACACCGGCGAGGCGACCCTGTCCCGGTTCGGCGACATCGGTGTCGGCGGTGAGGTCTTCGGTCCCGGCCTGACCTGCGGCGGTGAGGTCGAGGTGTACGTGGAACGGGTCGACCGGGCAGCCGTGGCGGAGTTCGACCAGCTCGGTGCGCGGGTCCGCGGGGGCAGCCCGGTCGCGGCGGTGACCTGTGTGGCCGGGCCGGCGGCCAGTGAAGGCCGGTGGTTGCTGGTGGACGACGGTCCCGGGGCACAGGGGACGCTGGGTGACGCCGGGATCGACGCCGTCGCCGCGCGGGCCGGCCGCGAGCTGCTCGCGGCGGGTCGCACCGGGCTGGTCCGCCCGGTGCCCGGGGTCAGCCTGCTGGTCCGCAGCTTCGTCCCACCGCCGCGGATGATCATCTTCGGCGCGTCGGACTTCACCGCGGCGCTGTCCCGGCAGGGGCGGTTCCTTGGTTACCGGGTGACGGTGTGCGACGCTCGGCCGGTGTTCACCACGGCGCAGCGGTTTCCCGACGCCGCCGAGGTCGTCGTCGACTGGCCGCACCGCTACCTGGGAACCGAGGTCGACGCCGGCAGGGTGGACCGCCGCACGGTGCTCTGCGTGCTCACCCATGATCCGAAGTTCGACGTGCCACTGCTGCGTCTCGCCCTGAATCTGCCGGTCGCCTACCTGGGCGCGATGGGTTCGCGGCGCAGTACCGACGACCGGGTGGCCCGGCTACGGGCCGCCGGGGTGCCGGCGACCGCACTCGCGCGGTTGTCCGCCCCGATCGGACTGGACATCGGTGCGCGTACCCCGGAGGAGACCGCCGTGAGCGTCGCCGCGGAGATCATCGCGGCCGGCGCCGGCCGCCCCGGTGGCCGGCTGACCGCCGGCACCGGCTCGATCCACCCCGCCAGCCACCCCGCCGCCGCGACCCTGGGCCGGTCAGCCGGCGGTGAGGCGCAACGCGAGGAAGAAGTCCACCCGGTCCTCGAATCGGCCCAGGTCCCGGCCGGTCAACTGCTCGACCCGGTTGATCCGGTACCGCAGGGTGTTGACGTGCACGTGTAGCCGCTCGGCGCACCGGCTCCACGAACCACCACAGTCGAGGAACTTGGCGAGGGTACGCAGCAGGTCGGCGCGGTGCGCCCGGTCGTACTCCTCGACCGGGCCGAGCAGCCGGTCGCGGAATCCCTGCCGGGTGCCGACCGGCACCCCCGCCAGCAGCAGCGAGTGCGACGCCAGCTCCCCGGCGGCGACCACCCGCACCGGCCCCGACCCGGTGCCGGTCGCGGAACGGTGGGCGTGTAGCGCCTCCTCGACGGCCCCACTCAGCCCGGGCGCACCGGCGCTCGCGGCGCTGACGCCCAGGGCGAGTCGACCACCGCGCAGCCCGGGGGACATCCGGTCGGCCGCGGCGAGCAGGGTCGACCCGATCGAGCCGGCCGTCCTCGGTGACACCGCCAGGATGGCGAGTGCCCCGGCGGGCAGCTCCGGCTCCAGCAGGGCGACCGCGCGGTCCGGTGCCAACCGGCTGAGGAACTCGTCCACCACCGCCATGGTCAGCGTCCCGGGGGCGCGCAGACCGTCGAGGGTGGCCACCACCGCCACGAAGGCGGCGTCCGGTTCGAGTCGGGCGGCCACCAGCGCGGCCCGCAGGCCGGCGAGATCCCCGGGTACGCGCAGCGCCGCGCGCAGTTGCCCGGCCAGTCGTGCCTCGACCCGGGTGACCTCGTCCAGATGTGCCCGCTCCAGCGCGACCACGCTGGTCAGTTCGTCGACCGTGCCGGGTAGCGAGTCGAGATCGCCCCGGCAGGCCACCAACCAGGCGGCGAGCCGGTGCTCGGCGCGGCCGGGCACCCCGAACACCGAGAACCGTTCGCCGTCGACCGTGACGGTGGCCGGCAGCCGCTGTACCGTCAGGAAGGCGCGACTGAGCGCTTCGGCGGTCGGGTCGGCCAGCTCCGCCGTACCGGCGACGACCCGCCCGCTGGTGGTCAGGGTCCAGCAGTCGGTGCCGATCGCCCCGGCGACGGTGGGCAGCAGATCGGTCAGCCGCGCGCCGGCGGCCATCGCCGCGACCAGGCCGCGCTGGCGGCCCAGCACCGCGGCCAACGCGCTGGCCCGCTGGGCCCACAACGCCGGGTGTACGTCGTCGATGATGTCGCGGAACGACACGTCGGCCGGCACCTCGAACAGCGGCAGCCGGTGCCGCCGGCAGGCGGCGATCAGGTCACGCGGCACGCTGCCGTGCAGCGCCTCACCCGCGCCGAGCGCCGTCACCCCGGCGGCCGCCAACGCCGACACGAACACCTCGGACTCGGCCGGGCCGCGATGCCACATCAGACCGGTGAGCACCAGGTCGGCGGTGGCCACGTACCGGCCGGGGTCGGGCAGGTCGATGACGTTGACCCGGGCCACCGTGCGGTCCCGGCCGTCGTCGCCGGTCAGCGGGACCAACTTGAGGTGGGACTTGTCGAGCACGTCGGCCAGCAGCACGGGATCGCCTCCGGGGACGGTGATTGGATGAACCTCCAAAACCGTACGGCGACGATGTTTCGTCTTTGGTCGCCGCACCGCTATCGGTGGGCTGGTCGCGGCTGCTTGACTGCAGCGCAGCGAAAGGGGTGCCGGGAGTGGATCGCGGACTCGACGTGTTCGACACGCTGCCCGCCGACGAGGCGCGCGAACAGTTGCTCAGCTGTTGCGCGGCGCCGGGGTGGGCCACGGCGGTGACCGCCGGGCGGCCCTATCGCGACCGGGACACCCTGGCTGCGCAGGCGCGCGAGCAGGTGACGGCGCTGCCCTGGCCGCAGGTGGCGCAGGCAATCGCCGCCCATCCCCGGATCGGGCAGCCGCCGGCCGGTGACAGCCGGGAGGCCGGCTGGTCACGGCGGGAGCAGTCGGTGGCGGCCGACGGTGGCGGGGCCGCCGTCGACGACCTGGCCCGCGCCGAGTTGATCACCTTGAACGAGGCGTACGAGCAGCGCTTCGGCTACCGGTTCCTGATCTTCGCCAACGGCCGGGGGGCCGCCGAGTTGGCAGCCGCCGCCCGGCAGCGGCTGCGCCACGACGACGACACCGAACGGGCGGTGGTGCGCATCGAACTCGGCGACATCGCCGCGCTGCGGGTCGGCCGGCTGCTCGACGACCTCGCCGGAGCGCCATCCGACCAGCTGCCGTCCGAGCAGACATCGGTGGGCTCGTCGCCGGCCCGGTACGCTCCGCTGTCCACCCACGTGTTGGACACCGCCATCGGGACCCCCGCGCCCGACCTGCCGGTGCGCCTGGACGCGCCCGGCGGCGACGGGGGCTGGCGCACCGTCGCCGCCGGGCGCACCGACGCCGACGGACGGCTGCGCGACTGGGCGCCGGCGGACCGGTGGGACGCCGGAACGTACCGGTTGGTGTTCGACGTGACCGGCCGGCTCGGCGCCGACGGTTTCTACACCGAGATCCCGGTCGTCTTCACCGTGCGCGACGCCGCCCGGCACCACCACGTGCCGCTGCTGCTCAGCCCGTACGGCTACACCACCTATCGAGGGAGCTGATGGATGGGGATCGTCCTGGGTCCGAACCGGTACGGCAAGGCGGAAACCCGGGTGGTCCGGGTCGACCGCGACGGCGACCGGCACACCCTGACCGACCTCAACGTCTCCGTCGCGCTCGCCGGTGACCTCGCCGCCACCCACCTCACCGGTGACAACAGCCAGGTGCTGCCCACCGACACGCAGAAGAACACCGTGTACGCGTTCGCCCGCCGGCACGGCATCAGCAGCGCCGAGGAGTTCGGCCTGCTGCTGGCCCGGCACTTCGTCGACAGCCAGCCCAGCATCGACCGCGCCCGGATCGACATCGAGCAGTACGGCTGGCAGCGGCTCGGCCCGCACTCGTTCCAGCGCGACGGTACGCAGACCCGGACCGCCACCGTGCGCTACGACGGCGACCGCGCCGAGATCGTCGCCGGACTGACCGGGCTGGTGCTGCTCAACACCACCGACTCGGAGTTCTGCGGCTTCGTCGTCGACCCGTACACGACCCTGCCACCCGCCGACGACCGGATCCTGGCCACCGCCGTCGACGCGCGGTGGCGCTACGCCGGCGTCGTCCCGGGCGCCGCCGACTGGGACACCGCCCACGCGGCGGTCCGCGACACGCTGGTCGCCGCGTTCGTCGGCACCTACAGCCGGTCGCTGCAGCAGACCCTCTACGCGATGGGCGAGCGGGTGCTCACCGACCATCCGCAGGTGGTCGAGGTGCGCCTCGTCCTGCCCAACAAGCACCATCTGCTGGTCGACCTGGGCCCGGTCGGGCTGGACAACCCCAACACCGTGTTCGTCGTCGCCGACCGCCCGTACGGCCTGATCGAAGGCACCGTGCGCCGCGACGACGCGGCGCCGGCGTTGGGCGACTGGTGATGCTCGTCGTCACCGGCGCGGCCATCGCCACGGTCGACCCCGCCGGCACCGAACACCGCACCGGCCACCTCGTCGTCGGCGACGACGGCCGGATCGCCGCCGTCGGCCCCGGCGACGTCCCCGCCGGCCAGCTGGAGCAGCTGGCCGGCGGCGACCCCGGCGAGGTCCAGCGGGTCGACGGCACCGGCTGCCTGGCCACCCCGGGCCTGGTCAACACCCACCACCACCTCTACCAGTGGGCCACCCGGGGGCTCGCCCAGCAGGACACCCTGTTCGGCTGGCTGACCACCCTGTATCCGATCTGGTCGCGGATCGACGCCGACACGGTCCACGCCGCCGCGGCGGCCAACCTCGGCTGGCTGGCCCTGTCCGGCTGTACCACCAGCACCGACCACCACTACGTCTTCCCCCGCGACGGGGGCGACCTGTTCGCCGCCGAGATCGCCGCCGCGCAGCGGATCGGACTACGGTTCCAACCCTGCCGTGGCTCGATGGACCTGGGTCGGTCGGCCGGCGGGCTGCCACCGGACTCGACGGTCGAGGACACCGACGCCGCGCTGGCCGCCACCGAGGCCGCCATCGACCGCTGGCACGACCCGTCGCCGGAGTCGATGCTGCGGGTCGCCGTCGCGCCCTGCTCGCCGTTCTCGGTCACCCCCCGGCTGATGCGCGAAGCCGCCGAGCTGGCCCGCCGTCGGGGCGTACGGCTGCACACCCACCTCGCCGAGACCACCGACGAGGAGCAGTACTGCCAGGCCAACCACGGCTGCACCCCGGTGCAGTACGCCGAACAGCTCGGCTGGCTCGGCACCGACGTGTGGCTGGCACACGGCGTACACCTCGACGACGCGGCGGTGGCCCGCCTCGGTGCCACCGGCACCGGCGTCGCGCACTGTCCCAGCTCGAACGCCCGCCTCGGTGCCGGCACGGCCCGGGTCACCGATCTGCTCGCCGCCGGCGTCCCGGTCGGACTCGGCGTCGACGGCGCCGCCAGCCAGGAAGCCGGCCACCTCGGCGAAGAACTACGCCAGGCGCTGTACGCGGCCCGGCTGCGCGGCGGGCCGGGCGCGTTGTCGGCCCGCGACGCGCTCGCCATGGGCACCATCGGCGGTGCCCGCTGTCTCGGCCGCGACGCCGAGATCGGCTCCCTGCAGGTCGGCAAACTGGCCGACGTCGCCCTGTGGCGACTCGACGGCCTCGGCCACGCAGGCATCACCGACCCGGTCGCCGCCCTGGTACTCGGCCCGCCCGCCCCGGTGGAGCTGCTGCTGGTCGGTGGCCGCCCGGTGGTGCAACGGGCCGAGCTGCGTACCGCCGACTCCGGCGACCTGGCCCGCGAAGCCGCCCGTACCCACGACGCCCTGCTGGCCCCGCCCGACATTCAGCCGGCCGCGACCCGCGCCCTGCCGGAGCCGCGTCGCGCCGCCGTGCCGGCCCCGACCCGTACCGAACAGGAGTGACCGCCCATGTCCCGTACCAAGGCTGAGTCGGGTCCGGCCTCGGCGGCCGCGCCGGCCGACGAGACAGCGGACGTCCTCACCGTGGACGCGGTCGCCTTCCTCGCCGACCTGCACAAACGGTTCGCCGGCCGCCGCGCCGACCTGCTCGCCGCCCGCCGGCGGCGGCGCACCGAGATCGCCCGCACCGGCCGGCTGGACCTTCGCCCCGACACCGCGCAGGTGCGCGCCGGCGACTGGACCGTCCCGCCGCCCCCGGCCGACCTGGCTGATCGGCGGGTCGAGATCACCGGGCCCACCGAACGCAAGATGACCATCAACGCGCTGAACTCCGGCGCCCGGGTCTGGCTGGCCGACCTGGAGGACGCCAACACCCCGCACTGGGCCAACGTCATCGGCGGGCAGCGCAACCTCGCCGACGCCGTGCGGGGCACCATCGAGCTGCGGACCGGGGCCAGGACCTACCGGCTCGGACCCGGGCCCCGTCCGACGATCGTGGTCCGCCCGCGTGGCTGGCACCTCGACGAACGACATCTCGCCTTCGACGGGGGCCCGGCGGTCGGCGCACTGGTCGACGCCGGGCTCCACCTGTTCCACAACGCCGCCGAACTGCTGCGCCGGGGCAGCGGGCCCTACCTCTACCTGCCGAAACTGGAAAGCCACGAGGAAGCAGCGCTGTGGCACGACGTGTTCGCCCACACCGAGTCCGCTCTCGACCTGCCGACCGGCAGCATCCGGGTGACCGTGCTGATCGAGACGATCACCGCGGCCTTCGAGATGGACGAGATCCTCTGGGCGCTCGGCCCGTACGCCGCCGGGCTCAACGCCGGCCGCTGGGACTACCTGTTCAGCATCATCAAGAACTTCCGTGACGCCGGTGGGCAGTTCGTCCTGCCGGACCGGTCGGCGGTCACCATGACCGCGCCGTTCATGCGGGCGTACACCGAACTGCTGGTCGCCACCTGCCACCGACGTGGCGCGATGGCGATCGGCGGCATGTCGGCGTTCATCCCCAACCGGCGCGACGCCGAGGCCACCGCCCGCGCCGTCGACCAGGTCCGGGCGGACAAACAGCGCGAGGCCGGCGACGGCTTCGACGGTTCCTGGGTGGCCCACCCCGACCTGGTGCCGGTCTGCCGGGAAGTCTTCGACGAGTTCCTCGGCGAACGGTCCAACCAGTTGGACCGGCAGCGGCCCGACGTGGCGGTCACCGCCGACCAACTGCTCGACGTCGCCGCCACCGGCGGGACCGTCACCGAAGCCGGGCTGCGTGGCAACGTCGCCGTCGCGCTGCGCTACCTGGAGGCCTGGTTGCGCGGCAACGGGGCGGTCGCGATCAACAACCTGATGGAGGACGCGGCCACCGCCGAGATCTCCCGGTCGCAGATCTGGCAATGGATCCACAACGGGGTACGCCTGCCCGACGGCACCCCGGTCACCGCCGGCCTGGTCCGGGGCATCGGCGACGCCGAACTCGCCGCGATCCGGGCCGACCTGACCGAACCGGACTGGGCGGCCAGCCGTTTCCCGGCCGCCCGGGCGTTGTTCGACGACGTGGCGCTCGGTGACGACTTCGTCGACTTCCTCACCCTGCCGGCGTACCGGCTGATCGACTGATGGCCAGGCTGGCCCCGGCGGACTACACCGCGATCGACGACCGGCTCGCCGCCGTCGACGCGGCCCTGGCCGCCCGCTACCCGGGAGAGCCGGCCGGGCGTCAACCGGTGCACACCGTCTACGTGCCCGCCGACCGGATCACCGTCGACCTGGTGCCGGCCTGGGGAGCGGCCGCGTTGACCGCACTGGACGAGCATCCGCCGGCCCCGTTTCCGGCCGAACTCGATCATCGGGTCCGGGCCAAGCTGGCCAGCGGGCCGATCGAGGACCTACGCATCGACGTCGAGGACGGCTACGGGGTCCGTGACGACGCCACCGAGGACGCCGACCTGCGGGCGGCGGCGCACGCGTTGACCGCCGCCCGCGCCGCCGGTACCGCCTCGCCCTGGGTGGGGGTGCGGATCAAATCCCTGGAGGCGGCCACCCGCCGACGCGCCCTGCGCAGCCTCGACCTGTTCCTGGACGCCTGTGGCGGACCACCCGACGGCTTCGTGATCACCCTGCCGAAGGTCAGCCACCCGGCGCAGGTCGTCGCGATGGTCGACATCTGTGTCCGGCTGGAGCAGGCGTACGGGCTGGCCGACCGGGCGCTCACCTTCGAGATCCAGATCGAGACGCCGGCGGCGGTGCTGGCGGCCGACGGCACCGCGACCGTCGCCCGGCTGATCGGGGAATCCGCCGGGCGCTGCACCGGGCTGCACTTCGGCACCTACGACTACGGAACCGGATGCGGGGTCGCCGCCGATTATCTGAGTATGGACCATCCAAGTTCCGACCACGCCAAGGCGATCATGCAGGTGGCCGCAGCCGGCACCGGCGTACGGCTCAGCGACGGCTCGACCAACATCCTGCCGGTCGGTGACACCGCCGCCGTACAGGCTGCCTGGCACCGGCACACCCACCTGGTCCGCCGTTCCCTGGAACGCGGCTTCTACCAGGGCTGGGACCTGCACCCGGGACACCTACCGACCCGGTTCGCCGCCACCTACGCCTTCTACCGTGACGGGCGGGCGGCGACCACGGCGCGCCTGGGCACCTACCTGGCGCGACGCGCCGGCGGCATCCTCGACGAACCGGCGACCGCCCGGGCCCTGGCCCGGTTCCTGCTGCGAGGACTCGACTGTGGCGCCCTCGACCCGGCCGAGGCCGGGTTCGCCCGCCGGGAACTGGTCGCGCTGGCCCATCCGGCGTCCGGGCTCGGGGCCGACCCGCGCACCGTCTCCGGTGAGGAGCGGGCCGATGTCCGTTGACCTGGTGCTGCGGTCGCGCCGGACGGTGCTGCCCGACGGCGAACGGCCGGCGGCCGTCGTGGTCGGCGACGGGCGGATCGTCGCGATCGTCGACTACCGCGACCAGGTGCCGGCGGTCGTCGACAACGACCTCGGTGACGTCGCGCTGCTGCCCGGCCTCGTCGACACCCACGTGCACGTCAACGAACCCGGCCGTACCGAATGGGAAGGCTTCGCCACCGCGACCCTCGCCGCGGCCGCCGGCGGGGTCACCACCATCGTCGACATGCCGCTGAACAGCCTGCCGCCGACCGTCGACCCGCCGGCGCTGGCCGTCAAGCGCGCCGCCGCCGACGGACGCTGTCACGTCGACGTCGGTTTCTGGGGCGGCGCGATCCCCGGCAACCGGCACGAACTTCCCGGCCTGTACGACGCCGGCGTCTTCGGCTTCAAGGCCTTCCTGGCCGACTCCGGGGTGCCGGAGTTCCCGCCGTTGGACCCCGCCGAGCTCGCCGCCGCGTTCGCCGCCGTACCCGCGTTGTTCGTCGTGCACGCCGAACAACCCGACCAGCTCTGCTCCGCCACCTCGTCGACCCGTTACGCAGACTTCCTGGCCAGCCGACCGCCGGCCGCCGAGGTCGAGGCCGTCGCGGCGGCGATCGCCGCCGCCCGCGCGACCGGCGCCCGGATGCACATCCTGCACCTGTCCGCCGCCGCGGCGGTGCCGCTGCTGGCCGCCGCCCGTGACCACGGCCTACCGGTCAGCGCGGAGACCTGCCCGCACTACCTGACCCTGACCGCCGAGGAGATCCCCGACGGTGCGACCGAGTTCAAGTGCTGTCCGCCGATCCGGGGCCGTGACAACCAGGACGCCCTCTGGTCGGCGCTCGCCGACGGCACCCTCACCTGCGTCGTCTCCGACCACTCGCCCTGCCTGCCGGCGCTGAAGACCCCCGACACCGGGGACTTCGCCACCGCCTGGGGCGGCATCGCCTCCGTGCAACTGGGGCTGCCGGCGGTCTGGACCGAGGCCGACCGCCGTGGCTTCACCCTCAGCGACGTGGTGCGCTGGATGGCGCAGGCCCCGGCGGACCTGGTCGGACTCACCGCCAAGGGTCGGCTCGCCGTCGGCGCCGACGCCGACCTGGTCGCGTTCGACCCGACGGCGAGCTACCACGTCGACCCGGGCCGGCTGCGCCAACGGCACCCGGTCACCCCGTACGCCGGACGACGCCTGACCGGCATCGTCCGGGCAACCTGGCTGCGCGGCGCGCCGGTCACCATCGACGAGCCGCGCGGCCGCCTGCTGGTGAGAGGACCTGATGACAAGTAGCCGTGCCGCCACGCCGCTGCCCGACCTGCCGGACGACCTCGACCCAACCTGGCTGCCCGATCTCGCCTCCCGGGCGCTCGGCGGGGGAGTGGTCGGCGCCAACGACGAGTTCTTCGCCGCCGCCGACAACCTGCTCAACCCGTACCCGCCGGGCTACGCCCCCAGCACCTTCGGTGCGAAGGGCCAGGTCTACGACGGCTGGGAGACCCGGCGGCGGCGCCAACCCGGATCGGACCATGTCATCGTCCGTCTCGGCGCACCCGGCGTGGTCCGCGCGGTCCTGATCGATACCGCGTTCTTCACCGGGAACTACCCGCCGTACGCGGCGGTCGACGGGTGTGATCTCGCCGGCTACCCGGGGCCGGCGGAGCTCGCCGCCGCGCAGTGGACACCTCTGGTGCCGCGTACGGCGTTGGCCGGCGACGCCCAGGTCGTCGTCGCGGTCGACGCACCGGCGCGGCAGACCCACGTCCGGCTGACGATCTTCCCCGACGGCGGGGTGGCCCGGCTGCGGGTGTACGGCGAGCCGGTGCCGGATCCGACGATGCTGACGGAGGTGCTGGATCTCGCCGCCGTCGAACACGGTGCCCGGGTCGAGGCGTGCAGCGACCGGTTCTACGGATCCCCGCAGCAGATGCTGTTGCCCGGTCCGGCGCGCACGATGGGCGAGGGTTGGGAGACGGCGCGGCGGCGTGACGACGGCAACGACTGGGTGCAGGTGCGGCTGTGCGCGTCCGGCGTGATCGAGTTCGTCGAGGTGGACACCAGTCACTTCAAGGGCAACGCTCCGGCGGCGGCCCGGCTGCGGGGCGTGGACGCGTCGGTCGCCGACTCGGCCGACCCGGCCGACTCGGCCGGCTGGTCCGACCTGTTGCCGACGACGGCCCTGCAGCCGGACACCCGCCACCGGTTCCGACTGGATCGGCCCCGGCCGGCGACCCACGTGCGGCTGGACATCTTCCCAGACGGAGGGTTGGCCCGGCTGCGGTGCTACGGCCGGCTCACCGCGACCGGGGCCGCCGATCTCGCCCGCCGATACCACACCTAGGCCCATGATCGCGACGATCTTGCACTTATCGATCGACAATTCAGACAAATGCTCTCGATAAGCGCAAGATCGTCAGGAGGTGGGGGGTGGCCTGCGTTGGCTGGGCAGGCCACCCGGCCGGGTCGGCTCCGGCTCGGCGTCGTCGGCCGCCGCAGCGGGGGCCGGACGAGCGGCGTCGCCGGGCGGGCTGGCGTCCATGACGAGATAGTGCGGTCGGCGTTTCGTCTCGTAGTAGATCCGGCCGATGTACTCGCCGATCACCCCCAGGATCATCATCTGGATGCCGCCCAGCCCGATGACACTGACGATGATCGTGGTGTAGCCGGGCGCGTCGATGCCCCGGATCAACGCCGCCGCCACCACCCACGCCGCGTAGGCGACGGCGATGAAGGTGAGCCCCATGCCGGCGTAGATGGCCGACCGCAACGGTCGGTTGTTGAACGACAGCAGACCGTCGAAGGCGTAGTTCAGCAGGGCCCGCAGGCTCCAGCGGCTACCGCCGCCTGCCCTGGCCTCGTTGGGGTAGGCGAAGACCACGGTGTGGAATCCGATCCACGAGTACAGGCCCTTGGAGAACCGGTTGTACTCCGGCATGGCCCGCAGCGCGTCCACCGCCCGGCGGGAGAGCAACCGGAAGTCGCCGGCTCCGTCGAGCAGCCGCACGTCCACCCACCGGTTCATCAACCGGTAGAACGTCCGGGAGGCGACGGTGCGGACGAACCGGTCACCGCGTCTGTCCCGGCACGCGATCACCTGGTCGTACCCCTGCCGGAACAGGGCGATCATGTCGGGCAGCAGCCGGGGTGGGTGCTGCAGGTCGGCGTCCATCACGATGACCGCGTCGCCGGTGGTCTGGTCCAGGCCGGCGAGCATCGCCGACTCCTTGCCGAAGTTGCGGCTGAGGGCGACGTACCGGACGGCACTGTCGGTCGCGGCCAGCCGCCGAAGCGTAGCCAGGGTGCCGTCGGAGCTGCCGTCGTCGACGTAGACGTACTCGACCTCGACCTCGGGGGACGAGGCGAGCGCGGCAGCGACCGCCGAGTGCAGTTGGGCGATCGACGTCTCCTCGTTGAAGCAGGGGACGACGACGGACAGCCGCAGCGGCGACCCCGGGGCGTGGGCGGGGCCGGCGGCGTCCGGTCCGCCGTCAGCCTCGACGTCGGGCCGGTCAGCCGAGCCGGTAGACGAGGACACCGTCGACCTCCTCCCGGGTGACCCCCAGCCCGTCCACCGGTCGTTCGGCGACGCCCTCCCACGGCGTGCCGATCAGCCGCTCCGGCATCACCAGCACGGTGCGTACGCCGAGGTCACGCAGGTACGCGACGCTCGCCGGGTCGGGGAAGAACGCGGTGATCGCCCGGGTCTGCTCCTGGCTGGCCGGCACGAACCCGGCCAGTCCGTTGGCGACCCGAGGGAAGCCGCCCTCGGTGGTCCAGAGCATCACGTTCAGCTCGAAGGCACCGGCGTCGCTCGGCAGCACCAGCACCGGCTCGGTGAGCTGGTCCCAGGCCGCCGGGGGTGTCGGCACGACCGGATGCGCGGTGCGGTTGACGCCCTCGACCAGCACCAACGCCAACGGGATCAGCAACACGGCCTGCACCGCCCGTTGGCGCGGCGGCGACCAACCGTCGGTGACCCGGCGGATCGCGGTCGCCGTGGCGGTGATCGTGCCGGCGGCCAGGACCGCGAGCAGCAGACTCGTCCAGAGCATCATCCGGCCCGGGGTACGCAGCGCGTCCCAGCCGGGCAGATGCTTGGACAGGGTCAGATAGCCGGGATCACCGTCGGCACCGAGATTGGAGCCCAGGGCCAGCAGCCCGGTGCCGATCACGCCGGCCGCCAACGCCACCCGGTGCCGGACCCGGAACGAGGAGACGAGGAGCCCGGCGGCGGCCAGCGCGATCAGCGTGACGCCGGGCAGCAGGGCCATCTCCGGCGGCCAGACGAGCTGATCCCGGGTGGCGGCGTGCCGGTCGCCCCACAGCCAGGACTCGCCCGGTGCGGTGACCAGACCGACCAGCGGCGGGGAGAACAGTTCGGTCCAGGCCAGGGAGCGTTCCGCGTGCGGATTGAGCTCGACGACCCGGAAGTAGGCCACGGCGATGCCGAGGGTGACGGCACCGAACAGCGCGCCGCCGGCCAGGTCGGCGAGGAACAGCCGCCGGCCGAACGCCGGACGCTGCTTGCGCCGCCACCAGGACCAGCCGTAGCCGGCGGCGGCGACGACACCCGCGGCGAGCAGGAAGTACACCAGCGGAAGGCCGATACCGAAGCCGAGGCTGACCTGCCAGGCGGCGACCAGCCAGCCGGCGAATGCCCAGCCGGGCCGACGGCGCTCCGGCCGGTAGCCGTGCCGCAAGGACCAGCCGTGACCGCGGGCCAGCATCGCCAGGCACAGCGCGATCCCCCCGGCGGAGAGGATGTTCAGGTGCCCGGAGTGGGCCAGCCGCCACGGGGCGAAGGCCCACGCGACGCCGGCGACCGCGCCGCCGACGCGGCCGGCGCCGAGCTGACGGACCAGGGCGTACGCGCCGATGAAGGCCAACGCGTGGAGCAGCACGTACAGGAGGTTGTAGCGGATCAGAGCCGCTTCGAAACCGGAGCCGATCATCCCGGCCGGGGCGTAGCCGAGCAACGTGTCACTGTAGGCGTAGGTGTACCGTTCAGGGAAGAACGTGTTGGAATGCCAGAGTTGGACCGGGTCGGTCAGCAGCACGTGCCCGCCCCAGGCGATCTGCCATGCCTGCAGAGTGGGGTCGGCGATGTCGCCCGGGATGGTGCTCGCCGGATGTCGCAGGGTGGGCCAGGTCAGCACCACAGCGACGAACAGCGCGCCGAGTACGGCCAGGGTCCATTCGTGCCGTAGGAACCGCCACAGCGGCGGGCGAGCGGCGGGCGGGTGCTCTTGAACGGTCTCCACGAGGATCGATGATCTCAAATCATTACGTGAGCTGTCGAACCCACCCGTCACCCGGCGGCCCGATTCTGTCCCGCCGATCATCGTCGCTCTCGGTGACCCGCGCAAGGCTGATCGGGACCAGCACCGACCGGTCCGTCGCCGGTCAACCAGCCTCGCCGAGCAGAGTGGACAGCGGCAGCTCGACCCGTCCGCTGCGCGGCGTCCACCGGCCCTCGGCCGCGCCGTACACGCGGGTCACCGTCACCCGGTCGTACATCCGGGGTGGCAACAGCACCTCGATCCCGTCGGCGTTGAGGCGCACCAGCAGGGACCGCACCGCGGGCAGCACGGCGATCCGGGCCGCGCTGGCCGCGACATCGACAGCCTGCGCCGGATCGACCCGCAGCTGTACCAGTCGGGCGGGGCCGGTCGGGGCAGCCGGCCGGGTCGCGCGCAGCGGAACGAAGTCGCTGTCCGGCCCGCCATCGGCCGGCAGCACGGTGTACGCCTTGGCCCCGCGCCGGCCGCCGGGCCACCGGACCACGTCGTTGGGCAGGCCCTCGACTCCGTGCCGTGCACCGGCGCAGCGCAGCAGCAACGGGACCGGCGGCTGGTCGCTCTGGGCCCGCCACTCGCCGGGACCGGCAGGTGTCCAGCCCTGAATCACCTGGACCCGGTCCAACCAGCCGGCCGAAAGCAGGTAGCTGTCGACGCCCCGGAGCAGGTGACGCACCTCGGCAGGGGCGGCGTCGCCGATCCCGGTCGTCGCCACCGCGCCACCAGGGCCGACCGACACCCGCAGCACCATCGCGCTGGGGCGGGCCGCCCGCAACCGGTCCGCGTCGAGTTGGCCGACCACGAACAGCTCCGGGGTCGGTAGTCCATCGACGGCGATCCGCGCGGCAGGCAGGTCGACCGGAAGGTACAGATCGAACCGTTCCGCGTTCACCTCGGGTCGCTCCGGCAACCAGCCGACACCGTGCCCCCGGCTGCCCCGCGCCGCCGGGACCACCGACGAACGCCGACCGGCCGGCGGGGTGTCGGCAAGTGGCCCGACCCCCTCGACCGTACGGGACCCGCCGACATCGGTGGCGTCGGGCACACCGTCGCCAGCCTCGTCCTCGGGTCGCCGGTCACCGACGGCGCGTCCGGCGGAAGCCGGCACCAGCCAACCGTCGTGGCTGCGCCAGCGTCCGGACACGGTGATCAGATCGCTGGCCCCGGGTGCTGCCGGTGCCAGCCGGCACCACCGGGCCGGTACGTCAGCGGCGCGCTGCGACCGTGGCTGACCCTGCACCACCGCCAGCCGGGCTCCCGGCTCCGGTGCCCAGATCTCGGCCGGGACCTGGTCGGCGAGCGCCGCCAGATGGGCTCGTAGGCGGGCGAACCGTTCCGGTGCCACCACCGTCAGCAGGGCCAGGTCCTCGCCGGCCCAGCCGGCCCGCCGTAGCAAAGCCGCCAACTCCCGTGGCCCGAGGGCGAGGAGTCCACCATCGCCGTGCCGGGCCGCCAACCGCCCGTCGTCCAGCACCGCCAGTTCCACCCGGAACAGCCCGTCGCGCCGGGTGATGTTCGCCCACCGCCGCAGCGCCGCCGGCCGGGCCTCGGTGGCGACACTGATCAGCTCGACACCGCTGGCCGCCGGCGTGGGCTGGTCGCCGTCGCCGTCGCCGTCGCCGGTAGCCGCGACGGCTGCGTCCATTGTCCCGCCGACCGGTGTCAGTCGACCGTCGCGATCAGACCAGTACCGGTCAGGACGGTCCGGCCCCGTCGGTCGGTATGCCTGCCAGCCGCGCAGTTGACCATCGCGGTCACGTACGGCGAGGTCGCCGACGCCGTCCAACAGCACCACCCGACTACCCGCCGGCGGTGCCCACACCGTCGCGCCGGTGCGGTCGGCCAACTCGGTGAGGTGCTCCGCGAGCTCGGCGGTGATCTCGGTGCCGAGGCCGGGGCGCCGGAGCCGGTCGGCCGGATCGATTCGGTGTCCCGTCGACTCCGTACCGTCGAGGTGGCTGTCGCGGACCAGATCGGGGTCGACGACCTGCGGCCAGACTCGTAGATCGCCGCCGTAGAGTGGGACGGCGGACAGCGCAGCCGCCAGGTCGGTCCCGGAAACGGCCACGGTGGTGCCGTCGTATCCGCCGATCACCGGTACGCCGTCGTCGACGCCGAACGCGACAGTCGCCAGTCCGGGGTGCCCGACGCCGAGGCTCGCGGCCGCGGCGCGGGCGGTGGGGAACACCGCCCGGGTGGTGAATGCCAGGCCACGTGGCAGTGGCAGGATCGCCCATCCCTGCCGGTGGCTGATCCGGCCACCGTCGAGGTCGTACCAGCCGGGCAGGCTGGTGGCCAGGCCGGGCGGTTGCAGGAGAAGCCAGTCGATGACCTGTCCGGTCGTGCGCTCCACCGGAGTCGGACCGTCGAACTCCGCGCCGGCGGTGACCGCACCGGCCGGAACCGTCAGGACATCGCGGCCGATCCGGTCGGCGAGCGCCCGCAGCAGCGCCGCGTGCTGGGCACCGTCCGGGACCAGCACCTGAACGTCGCGGCCCTGGCCGCCGGACCGCCGGACCGTCCGGGCGAGTTCACCGGCATCGAGCGCGACCTCCGGCTGGTCGGGGTGAGCCAGTCCGCCGCTGGTGGTCGTCACCAACGTGATCCGGTACGGGCCGGGGTCGACCGGCAGTGCGGATGGCGAAGACTTCACGTTCATGGGGCACCGTGCCCGGCCACCTGTAGCGTCCAGCGGGCGGACGGGCCCTCGGCGACGACGATCGGGACGGTCGTCCGTTCCGGCCGTTCGAGTAGCGCCCGCACCGCCGCCAGCTGGTTCGGTTGGGGCTCGGCGAAGAGGATCACCGTGGACTGGGCGGTGACGTCGGTGACCAGGGCGGCCGTGTCGCCGGCGTACCGGCGGCAGCCCGACGGCAAGGAGGTGATGCCGTCGCCGACGACGGTCACGGTGACTCCGGCGGCCAACAGCCGCTCGGTGAGCAGGCGGGCGGCGCGTTGGCGGGCTTCGGCCGGACCGGTGACGGTGAGGACGTCCGGGGCCTGACGCAGTTCGACCCAGAACTGTCCATCGGGTCCGGTTCCGACCGGGATCAGCGTGTGCGACCCGGCCGGCTTGCTGAGTCCGTCCGGCGGGTGCCAACCGTACGGTGCGGCACCTCGTGGCTGACGCTGACCGGTGAGCCGCAGCACCGCCGGATCCTCGCCGACCCGCAGCTCGACCTCGAGGTGGGCGAGTCGACGAGGGTCCCCGGTGGCGGGATCGTCCGTGTCGATGGCGCGCCGCTGACCTGCCGCCTTGTCCGGTGTCGCCTTGTCCGGTGGTGGTGGCGTCCTACGCGGTGTCGGTGGTGCGGCCGGCGGTGGCGTCCTACGTGGTGTCGCCTTCTCCGGTGGTGGTGGCGTCCTACGCGGTGCCACCTTGCCCGACGGTGGTGCGGCGGCCGTCCTGATCACGGCAACTGCGGGCAGAACCGGCGGTGGTTCAGCCGGGCGGCTGCGGCCACCGCCACGGCGCAGGACCAGGATCGCCAGAGCGAACAGCCCGACCGCTACCATCGCCGCCCCGCCGCGCAACAGGAGCTCGGTGCTGCGGTCTGCCTGCCGGGTGGGGGCGGTGGGGGACAGGACCGGCGGGGCCGCGGCCGAGCCGCCCACGTCAGGCAATGGCCCGTAGCGAACTCCCGCACCCCGGGCATCGTCGGGGAGAACGAGTATCCAGCCGGGCTCGAGCTGGGCTGCGTCGGTCAACTGGCCGCCATCCGGCTGCGCCCGGCCCACGTTCAGCTCGAATATCTCCCGGTACCGACGGCCGTCGCCGAGGGTACGGGCCGCGATGGCGAACAGGAACTCCCGCTCACCGCCGGGTAGCTCGTCGACGATGTAGTACCGCACGCTCTCGCGGCCCGAATCGTCCTGAGGCGCGCTGGCCGATGGCGCCGGTGCGGCAGCGGCCGAGGCGACCCAGCCACTTGCCGCCGGGACGCTGAGCACCGTCGCCCAGACCGCGATGGCGATCGTCCGGCCCGCCGAGGCCAACACTCTCCGGCGGATCGCCGATCGCTGCCGCATGCCCACTCCTGCCGCTGCGGGGATGGCTCCGCCCGCCTGTGAAGATCCTGCCACCGTTGGGACAAAGCAGCATATGCGGAGCAACGAAAGCCATCTTCGTGGCGGTGGTGATCCCGCCCGGGTGCCGGCCCGCCTCGTTGTGTCTCCCTCTGGCCGGTCGAGTGGGCGGGCGGTCCTGAGGTGACACCCGCTGGGCGGAACGAGGCTTTTGCGTACTAAAAGAGCTTTGGGGGTTAACAGATGAATACCAGGTATGCAACCCTGGTGTTTCACGCCCATCGACGTATTGAGAGACGTCCATAGGGGAGGTATTGGTGACACGATCGAGAAGATTCGCGGCCGCCGGTCTGGCCGCCGCGCTCGTCCTGGGGTCCGGTGGCCCCGGCCGGGCGGCACCACCGGACCCGGCGGCACCCGACACACGGGCGGCCTCCGGACAGCGCAACACCGTCACCCTGCTCAGCGGTGACCAGGTCGCCGTCGTCGGCACCGGGGTGGCGATCCGCCCCGGCGCGGATCGGGACGACATGCAGTTCCGCACCCAGCGGATCGACGGCGAGCTGCACGTCATCCCGCGTGACGCGGTCGGGTTGATCCAGGACGGCACCCTGGACCGCCGACTGTTCAACGTCACCAAACTGATCGAGTGGGGCTACCACGACACCGTCCGCGACACCCTGCCGCTGATCATCACCCGTCCGGACGGCGCGTCGGCCCGTGGCGGGGCCGAGACCCAGCCCGACGGCGTCGAGGTGCAGCGCTACCTGCCCGCGATCGACGGCACGGCGGTCACCGCCGACAAGTCCACGCTGGCCGACCTGTGGTCCTCAGTCGCCGGTGCGACGGCGGCCCGCAGCGCGAACACCGGCGTCGGCCAGATCTGGCTGGACGGCAAGCGTCGACTGCTGCTCGACCGCAGCGTCGCGCAGATCGGTGCGCCAGCGGCGTACGACGCCGGGTTCACCGGAGCCGGCGTCACCGTCGGCGTCATGGACAGCGGCGTCGACGTCGAGCACCCCGACCTGGCCGACGTCGTCATCGAGACCCGCAACTTCACCGAAGCCCCGGAGGAGGGCGACACCGTCGGCCACGGCACCCACGTGGCGTCGATCATCGCCGGCAGCGGCGCGGCCTCCGACGGCAAGTACCGTGGCGTCGCCCCGGACGCGAAGATCATCTCCGCGAAGGTCTGCTCCGAATCGCTCTGCGACGACTCCGCGATGATCGATGCGATGCACTGGCTGGCGGTGGAGAAGCAGGCAACCGTGGTCAACATCAGCATCGGCGGCGGCGACAGGCCGGAGATCGACCCCCTCGAGGAGGCGGTCAACACTCTCACCACGCAGACCGGCACGCTGTTCGTCATCTCCGCCGGCAACGCCGGAGCCGACCGTACGGTCGGGTCGCCGGGCAGCGCCGACGCCGCGCTGACCGTCGGTGCGGTCGACCGCGACGACACCCTCGCCGACTTCTCCAGCCGGGGCCCACGAGTCGGCGACGACGCCGTAAAACCTGACATCACCGCCCCCGGTGTCGACATCGTCGCCGCCCGGGCCGCAGGCACCACCCTCGACATCCCGATCGACGAGCACTACGTCTCCGCGCCCGGCACGTCGATGTCCGCACCGCACATCACCGGCGCCGTCGCGCTACTCGCCCAGCAGCAGCAGGGCTGGACCGCGCTGCAGTTCAAGTCGACGCTGATGGCGTCGGCCGAGCCGCACGCCGGGGCCACCGCGTACCAGCAGGGCGCCGGCCTGGTCGACGTCGCCCGCGCCATCACCCAGACGGTGACCGCCGAGCCGGCCAGCCTCTCCTACGGTCGCACCCTGTGGCCGCACCACGACGACGAGCCGATTACCAAGACCGTCACCTACCGCAACGACGGCACGGACGCCGTCACCCTCGACCTGACCTGGGACGTGACCGGGCCGGACGGCACCGCCACCCCGGCCGGCATGTTCACCGCCGGCACCGGACAGGTCACCGTTGCGGCCGGCGGTACGGCGAACGTCGTCGTCACCGCCGACACCAGCGTCGACGCAGCCGACGGCTTCCACAGCGGATATCTGGTCGCCACCGCCGGACAGACCCGGGTGGTCACCCGGTCGGCGTACACCGGGAGGTGGAAAGCTACGACCTCACCGTGGCCCACGTCGACTCCGCCGGCGAGCCGGCCGCCGAGCACTTCACCGCCGTCATCGGACTGGACGCCTCCTACGCCGATCTCGTCTACGACCCGGACGGCACCGCCACCGTGCGACTGCCCAAGGGCCGGTACGGCGTGTTCAGCAGCATCGACGAGTTCGACGAGAACGACTTCACCAGTGCGGTCGTCGTGGCACCCGAGGTGAACGTGAGCCAGGACGCCACGGTCACGCTGGACGCGCGGCAGGGCGAGCCGGTCAACGCCACCGTGCCGCAGGCCAACGCCCGCACCGACACGGTCGACATCACGGTCGCCTTCGAGACGGCGTTCGGACCACTCGGTGTCGGGGCATCCTATCCCAGCTTCGACGGAGTGTCGACCAAGTACCTCGGTACGGAGCCGGTGTCGTGGCTGAACTCGGCCATCTCCCACCACTGGTACAAGCCGGACGGCGAGGGCGGGTTCGTCAACAGCCCGTACACGTACGCTCTCGGTGAGATGATCCCCGGCGAACTGCCGACCGGCTACCAAAAGGACTACCAGGCTGCCGAGTTGGCCCGGGTGCGTCACGACTTCCAGGGAGTCGCGACCGGCGAGATCTCCGACCGACTGATCGCTCCCAGTTTCGACAACCCGGCCCTGACGGCCTTCGGCTCGCTCGCCGAGGTCGCCGTTCCAGGCGAGCGGATCGAGTGGTACAGCACCGAGCAGGTCGCCTGGTTCTCCGACCTGTACTTCTCCAACGTGTCGGAGGACGGCTGGCTGGATACGGTGTCGCTCCTTTTCGCGCCGCCGCGCGCGTACGCGGCTGGTGGCCGGCACACCGATATCTGGAACCTGCCGCCGTTCGGCCCGGCAATGCCGGCGACCACGTCGCCGTACGACTGGGCCAGCCGCATCGGTGACGAGATCCTCGTCGAGGTCCCGCTGTTCGGCGACGCCGCTGGACATGCCGGTATGTCGCGTGCGGTGACCGAACGCACCGCCCTCTACCGCGACGGTGAGCTGGTCGAAGAGTTGCCCTTCGGTGGCTTCGGCTACTTCGTCGTGCCGCCGGGACAGGCCGACTACCGGCTGGAAACCTCGGCGACCCGCGACGTCAGCGATCTGGCCGCCGAGGTCAGCCTGGCCTGGACCTTCACCTCAGGGCGGGTCAACGGCGACGAGTGGCGCAACCTGCCGGTGATGGTGGCACGGCCGACCCCGCAGCTCGACGACGCAGGCGCGGCACCGGCCGGCGGTGAGTTCGAGATCCCGGTGACGGTACGCCGGCAGACCGGCGTCACCGCCAACCTGAACGCGCTGTCGGTGGAGGTCTCCTACGACGACGGCGACACGTGGCAGCCGGCACAGGTACGCGCCGACGGCCGCAACTGGGTGGCGACGGTCGGGCACCCAGAGAGCGACGGCTTCGCTTCGCTGCGCATCGGTGGCGAGGACCGCCACGGCAACACGTTCACCCAGACGGTGATCCACGCGTACCGGTTGACCACCACCGACTAGCGATACTCCCCGCCCGCCCCGGTGCGGCAACCTGGTGTCCCCTGGTTGCCGCACCTGGCACAGCTTCTTCTGCACCGGTCGCATCACTCAGGTTCTCGACCGTGCCACCGGTGCGCCGGTAGCCGGCGACGGCACCGTCCGGTGGTACGGCGGCGGTGCCTCCGTCGAGCAGGCCCGGACCGTCAATGTCAGCCACCCGCGGCGTGCTGCACCTGACGATGTGATCCAGTGGTCAGACCGTGCCGAAGAATGACTTCAGCGCGGGCACCCGGCGGATGAGGAACTGGTCCAGCGCCAGGATGACCAGCAGGGAAAGGCCGAACAAGGGCAGAAAGAGGCCGAGTACGACCATCGCGGCGAGCAGCGTCCAGTTGCCCCAGACCGGGAGCTTCGCACGCGGTGCGGCGAGGCCGGCGGCGGTGCCCCGCCGCGTCCACCACATCATCGGACCGGTGACGCACATGAAGATCACCGCGAGGCAGAAGAGCGTGGACATGATCGTGTTGAAGGTCCCGAGGCGGCGGCCTTCATGCAGGGCGATGCCCTGCGAGACCACCTTCGCCATCGCGCTGTAGTCGTCGTAGCCGTACTGGCCGACCACGTCGCCGCTGTACTGGTCGACGTGGATGGTCGTTTCCTGGCTGACGTCGGATTCGGCGGGGTTGCCGACGTCGTACCACTGGCTGCTCATCACGCTGAACACTCCGGTCTCGCCCTCCGGGTACATGACGAGATACGGACCGGGGGCGCCCAGTGACTGTGCCGCGGTGACCGCCCGGTCGATCGAGATCGGGGTGCCGCTGCCGGTGCTGCTGCCCTGCGGGGCGTTGCCGGAGGCCCACCCGGCCGGAGCGGACTGGCCGTCGGCGTCCTCGATCTGCTGCCGGATGGTGGACTCGGCACCGGGGTCCGCGCCCCAGAGTCCGGAGCCCCCGCTGACCGCGATCTGCTGGGCCTGGGCGCCCCACACACCGGTCCAGGGCAGCCCGGAGACGACCAGTAGCAGGATGCCGAGCCCGACGGGGAGCCCGACGAGGGCGTGGTAGCTGCGGAGCCGGGCGCCGCGCTTGCCCTTGGCCTGTGCGCCGCTGCGGGAGCGGCGGCCGAGGAAGAAGATGATGAACCCGGTGATCGTGAGCACGATGGCCCAGGAGGCCCCGAGCTCGACGATGCGGTCACCGAAGCCACCGTCGCCGATGAGCAGGTCGCCGTGGATGCGTTCGGCCCAGGTGGAGATGAGCTGGTCCTGGCTGAGCTCGCCGGTGACCGTGGCGGTGTAGGGGTCGACGTAGACGTTGGTGCTGCTGCCATCGTCGAGCCCGACGACGAACAGGGTCGCCCGGTCGCCGGTGCCGTCCTGCACGGACAGGATCGGGCGGTCCGGGAACTCCGCGCGGACGGCGGCCTCCTGGGCCGACAGCGCCGATCGTTGCGCACCGTCGGCCACCGGCACCTGCAGCACCCCGGGATGGGTCAGGGAGTCCACCTCCGCCCGGAACATGTAGGTCATGCCGGTGACGGCAAGGCAGAAGAGTACGGGTATGACGAGCACGGACCCGTAGAAGTGCCAGCGCCAGAACGCGGCGAACCAGTTGGTCTTCCGGGGTTTGGCGAGGGGCGTCGGCGCCTCCTCGGAAGTCGGGGTCTCGGTTTCTGCGGCGGTCATCGCGGCTGGCCCTTCCCTGATCGTCATATTGTTCGCCGGTGGCGACCTGTGGTACTAGCTAGAGTCGTGCTGGAGACGCCCTGGGTTCCCGTTCTGACGATCGTTTTCTTGCTGACCGGGCTCGTCTGCGTCGGTGACCTGGTCATCCGTCGTCGTGGCGTGCCGCGTGAGCAGGCGTTCTCCGACGCGGAGCTGATCGACATCAATCACTGCGTGATGAGCGCTGCGATGATCTTGATGGTCTGGCTGATGGTCGATGGCGTGTTCGCCTGGGCGCAGGTCGCCATCTTCGGCATCCTCGCGTTCGCGTTGCTGCCCGCGTACCTGCGGGTGCGGAGCACGTCGGAGCGGGTCGACGTGCTGGGTCACGTCACGCAGAACGTGGCGATGATCTGGATGCTCGCGGCGATGCCGATCCTCATGTCGGAGATGGCGATCGGCGGCGGCTCCGGGCATTCGCACGGCGTAGCCGCCGCCGGCGCGGTACCCACGCCGACCCCGGCGTGGGCGGACACGGTGAACGTCGTCTTCGTGGTCCTGAGCGGGACCGGGGCGCTGTGGTGGCTGTACCGTGCCGCGAGGCCGACGTCCGGCCACCGGCTGCATCTACTGAGCTACTCGGTGATGAGCGCAGGCATGGCGACGATGCTGCTGTTGATGAACACCTGAGACCCGCTGGCGGCACGCATCAGCCCCTTGTCCGGCCCGTGACGAGGGCCGGACAGGGGGGCTGCGGTGGGTCAGCGGCCGGTCAACTGCATGCTGGCCGGTGGCTCAGTGTTTGGCGGTCACCTCAATGAAGGATTGCCAGGCGGCGGGAGCGAAGGTCAGGGTGCCGCCGTCACGGTCCTTGGTGTCCCGGACGTACACCCGACCCGGAAGGTTCTCCGCCACCTCGACGCAGTCCTGAGTGTCGCTGTGCCTGCTCTTGTGCCAGCGGGCGCCGGTCATGTCCATTCAAGTTCTGCGGTGTCGTCTGGCGCTTCGACCACCTTGCCGCGTCGGTGGCCTTCCACGTAGCCGACCGTCCGGCCTTCCACGGTGGCGAGGACGAATCCGCCGTCGCCGCCGGGGTAGGCACCGGTTGACAGCGGGATCAGGTGAATCTGGATGTTGGGGCGTTCGGCTGCCTCAGCGAGCGCGGTGAGTTGGTGGTGCATGACCTCCGGTCCGCCGACGCCACGGTGCAGCAACGCCTCGTCGATCACCGCGACCAGATGGCAGGGGTTCGACTCGCGGCTCAAGATCTCTTGTCGTTCGATTCGAGTCGAGATCGCTGTTTCCAACTTCTCGCCATGAATGCCGTATGTCGTGAGTACCGCTCGCGCGTATGCCTCGGTTTGCAACAGTCCGGGCACGACCAACGGTTGAAAGGCTCGGAGTAGGCTGGCCCGCTGCTCGTGCTCGATGAACGGCTTGAACCAGACGGGTGCGTGTTCACCGATGACGAACTCGCGGTAGAACTTCATGAACGTGGTGCCGAACACCTTGTCGACCATGCCCAGGTAGTTGGGCAGGGCAGGGCGTTCGCCGCGTTCGATCGAGCCGACGTGCTTCGCGGAGAAGTGGATGCGCTCGCCCCATGAATCCTGGGTGAGCTCCATCGTCTCGCGCACTCGCCGTAGCTCCGATATCAGATACTCGCTGCCGCTCACAAGCTTTCACATCCCTCAGTTTCCCTCGTGGTGGCCAATGCGTTGGCACACTGACCTCCCGCCGTGCACGGGGTCACCAGTCATATTCCGTCACCAGTGGACCAGAGCCCAGGGTGGATGTCTCGGCGATTCGTCTATCCAAGGAGGATCTTGGTGGTGCACAGGAACGACGGGATCGGCGGGACTCCCCGGCTGACCCGCTACACGTCGATCGGGACGCCGCCGCGGGTCGATCCGACGCCGAACCGGCCGCCGCTGCCGCAACGGACCCCGGGGGAGTCGGACGCTGCCGACCCGGCCGACACGGTGTTGGCGCACGCCGTCCAGCAGGCGCGGCTCGACATCGCCACGCATCTGCCGTCGCGGATTGGCGACTGCCGCGAGTGTGACGTCGCCGCACCGTGCCGGCCGTTCCTGCGGGCACTGGTCATCCTCGACCGGTGGGATCCGGTGAAGGCGCGTCGGGTCCGGGCGGTGTTGCAGCTGTCCGGGCTGATGCTGGACGGCTACCCGCACGGAGAGGACGACGACATGTCTGACGAGCCGCTGCGGGTCGGCGAGACGCTGCACCTGGGCAAAGCCGACTGGGTGTACGACGACTGCTCGATGCGGGTCCGGGTGTCCGACATCCGCTACGGCCACGACAGTGACGAGTCGCCGGTGATCGGCATCCTTGCCACGATCGTCGGCGGTGGACGCGACGGCCGGATGGTGGCGATCGCCGTCTACTAGCGGTCGCTGACCCAGCCTGGCGTGCGGGAAGCACCGCGTGCCATCAACGGGACCGATCCGTACCAGTGATGAAAGCCGGCAGCGGCCGGTGCTGCGCTGACTCCGTAATCGGTGCCGGCCGCGCCGGCCACGTCGCCGGATGTGATGGGATTGTCAGCGCGGCGGCGCTGACCGAACGGACACGGTCAG
The DNA here is from genome assembly GCF_048060115.1 of Micromonospora sp. LOL_023. NCBI lineage: Bacteria > Bacillati > Actinomycetota > Actinomycetes > Micromonosporales > Micromonosporaceae > Micromonospora > Micromonospora sp. LOL_023. The sequence continues at coordinate 77,580 of NZ_JBHMIM010000008.1, read as the reverse complement.
GTACCGGATGGACCTGTTTCCTTGAGTTGCTGCTGATACATCTGCATAGTCGCGATACGGCCCAGATCGTCTATTCGTCAGGGGGACCGTCGTGCGGGCATCCGACTATCTCCATGATCGGGAGCGTGAGTGGGGGCCCGCGCTGCGCGCGGTGTCGCTGGTCGCCGAGATCGCGGTGCCCGAGCTGGAAGCCCGCCGAGCGGTCAATAGGCTGGGAAACCTGTACGGCGCCGGCAGCGAGTACGAGCAGCGTCAATACCTGTACTACCGCTACCCGGCCTGCCTGTTGGTCGGCCTCAGTGGCATCGGTGCGGCCCGCTACGAGCAGGGCAACTACTGGCGTGCCGTGCGTGAGGAGACCCACGGCCAGGTCGACCAGACCGCCTGGGGCGCGGCGTTCCGGGTCAACCTGGACCGGTTCGACCTGGCCCGATTCCCCGGCCTGCCACAGATCAACGTCGGTGAAATCCTCATGCACGCCGGGATTCCCGCCTACTGTCTGGGCGATCTGCTGAACCTGCTGCTGCAACGGCAGTCCCGGGAACCCGGCACCACCGTCACGGACTTCTTCGCCTGGGCGCTGACCCCGGGCCGGGAATCACGACTCAACACCCTCGACATGCCGGTACGGCGGCTGTTGCGCCACGGCGGCGAATACGCCGAAGACCTCGTCGACCGCTGCTTCGACCTGCTGGACCGGTTCCGCGCTGCGGCGTCCAATGCCGACGGGCTCGGCCTGCCGCCGCACCTGATCGACCAGGCCCGCGGCTACGTCGACGGCGGGCAGCTCGACTGGGCCGGCACCGCGACCCGCACCGCCACCGCCGTCGGGGGCAGTGGCAGCGCGGCGGCACCTCGACCGTACGTGGAGCTGGAGCCGTACGGCCGGGGCCTGCTGGTGCGGCTGCCGGCGGTGCCCGACGCACCCGGCGGCCGGGTCGAGTGGCGGGTCCGGGTCGGCGGGGACGTTCAGACGATCGTCAGCCGCTCCCGGCTCGCCGGTGACGTCGACACCGCGCCACCGGCCGTCGCGTCGATCTCCCGACCGGTGCGGCAGGTCACCGTCGAGCTCGCCGCGATCGAGCGGGAGTTCGAACTCGACCTGATCGACCCCGGCGAACCGATGCTGATCTTCACCGACGAAGGTCGACGGGTGCCACTGACCTCCAGCCTGCCGCCGGAGCCGGTCTGGATCCTGCACGCGGCCCGCGACGGCACCGGCCAGCCCGTCACCCTGCACATTGACCGGGCCGCCGCCGCGCCCAACGCCGGCCCCGTCGGCCCGGCGGCCGACGACGACCAGGACCTGCCGGTGCCGTACGGCTGGCTCGGCTGGACCCTGCGTCGGGTCGACCTCGGACAGGTCGCCGAACTGCGGCTCGCCGACGGACCGGCCCGGCGGGTCGGCAGCGCCCGGCGGGCCCAGCTGCGCCTCACCCCGCCGCTGTCCGACGTGGTCAGTGTCGCCAGCACCCTCGTGTACGGCACCGCCCCGGCGCTGTTCCTGCCAACCGAGGCGGGCGTGGCCACCGAATGGTCGATCCGCGTTCGCCGGCCCGGCACCGCCGAACTGCTCGCCGTCACCAGTGTGCGGATCACCGACGACACCGTCACCGACCCGTGGCGGCAGCTGCCCCGGCCACTCGTCGGTGCCTACGAGATCACCGTCCGGGGCCCGCTCGGCCGGGGCCTGTCGCGCACCCTCGACCTCGCCGAAGGGCTGGCCGTCGCCGTCCACCCGGTGTGGCGCGAGCTGCAGCCCGACGGGCTGGCACCGGCGTCCGTACGGATCGGCGCGGCCAGCCCGGCGCTGCGGGTCGACCCGCAGCTGACCCGGCTCGACCCGACCCAGACCAGCGCCGACGTGCAGCTCACCGCCGTCGGACACACCACGACGGTACGGGTGACCCCGGCGCACATGTCCGCCCAGTGGGTCAGTGCCGGCCGCACCACGCCGTGGTCGCTGCAGCCGCTGCGCCTGGACACCGAAACCGTCGGCGACGGCGAACTGCTGGTCCGGTTGCCGGCGGCGGTCGACGCCGACCTCGTCGTGTCCAGCGCCGGCCAGCACCGGCAGACGCTCGCCTCCCGGGCCACCTACGGCCAGCCGCTGGCCCGGTTCCCGCTCGCCGCGATCGCCGACACCGTCCGGGTCTGCGGCTCCGCCCAGCTCGCGGTCCGCCTGGGCGGCCAACAGTTCCCCGTCGCCCGGTGCCTGCCCCGACAACTCGCCGGCACCGTCCACCTCAAAGACGACCAGCTGGTCCTCGGTGACGCCAGCCCGGTCAACGGGCTGGCCGCCGGCGTCTACCAGGTGCTGGCCCCGTGGCGGCCACCGCACGTCACCGCGATCGGAGCCGACCTGGCCAGCGAGCCGCTGCCCGCCGACCTGACCCGGGCCGGGCCGCTGGCGGTGCTGCTGCGCGTCGACGACCCGTGGCTGCCCGAACCCTGGCCGGTCTGGCCCGGCCTGGACAATGTCTTCACCGTCAACGGCGACTGGGATCCGCCGCTGCCGGACACCCCGGACACGGCGCTGTCGCGCCACCTGGCCGGGTTGGCCGACGTGCCGGACCGCCCCGACGTCGCGCCGCTGATCATCCCGCTGTACCGGCGTGCCGAGGGCCTGCGCCGCCACGGCGTCACCGTAGCCGTGCGTGAGGCCGTCGCCGTGTTGCGCCGATACCCGGTCGCCGCGCTGACCGCGTTGACCCGTACCCGGTCACCCGCGTCCGAACTGGTGGCCCCGCTGGTGCACTCCGGGCTGGTGGCGCTGCCACCGCTGGCCTACCTCGGCACCGCCGACGAGGCGCGGCTGTGGCAGACCAGCCCGCTGGCGGCGCTGCTGGCCACCGCGTACCGGATCGGGGTCACCGCAGCCGGCGACGACCTGCACGAACGGGCAGCGACGGCCTGCGGCGACTCCCTCGATGCGCTCCTGGCCGGTCAGCCCGACCCGCACCGGGCGGTCGGCCGGTTCGACCCGGCCGCCCAGCAGTTGGCCCGGCTGCCGGCCGAGCAGCTCGACGAGCTCTGGCAGGCGATGCGGATCGTCCCCGGTGGACTCCTCGACGCCGACGAACGGGTCGCCGCCGCCCGCCGGCTGTTCGACGTACGGGACCGGCCCGGCATGGCCCGGGTCGCCGCCGCCGGCGCCGACCTGCTGCGCACCCTGCGGCCCGCACTGGCCGCCGTCGGCGGCCCGGCCGTCGACGCGGCGGTCGGAGCCCGGCAGTGCGGCCCCGGCTGGCCGGACCTGCCGGCGCTGTCGCTGGCGTTCGCCTTCACCGCCCGACTGATCGCCCGCGACCGGCTGCCGGCGGCCCTGCTGACCCGGACCACCCCGCACCACGCGACCCTCGCCCGGCACGCCCCCGACCTGACCACCATCGACATCTTCCTCGCCGAACTCACCCTCACCGGAGACGCCGAATGATCCTGGATCCCCTGGCCACCAGCGACGACATCGTCGCCATCTATCAGCGGTACCTGCGCAGCCTGGTCGAGCCGAGAGATCCCCGGCTCGCCGCCGCACTGGACACCGCGATCGCCGACGCGATCAGCCAGGAGATCACCAAAGGGCCGCTGCTGGAAGCCACCCCGCCGTACCGCACCGGGAGCACCCCGCGTCGGCTCATCGACGCCGGGGCGCTGCACCCGGGGATCGCCGCGCTCGGTGCCGGCCTGGCCCTGGACCGGCCGCTGTATGTGCACCAGGAACGGGCGATCGGTAAGGTACGGGCCGGCCGCAACGTCGTCGTCGCCACCGGCACCGGGTCGGGCAAGACCGAGAGTTTCCTGCTGCCGATCCTGGACCGGCTGATGACGCAGCGGGCCGCCGGCACCCTCGGCCCCGGTGTCCGGGCGTTGCTGCTCTACCCGATGAACGCCCTCGCCAACGACCAGATGAAGCGGCTGCGCACCCTGCTCGCCGGAGCCCCCGACATCACCTTCGGCCGTTACACCGGCGAGACCAGGCACAGTCTGCGCGAAGCCGCCGAGGTCTTCGCCCACCAGCACCCCGGTGAGCAGCGGCTGCCCAACGAACTGCTCAGCCGCGAACAGATGCAGGCCACGCCGCCGCATCTGCTGCTGACCAACTACGCCATGCTGGAATACCTGCTGCTGCGGCCACTGGATATGGACCTGTTCGAAGGCGACCACGCCGGCAACTGGCAGTTCATCGTCGTCGACGAAGCCCACGTCTACGACGGGGCGCGCGGTGCCGAGCTGGCGATGCTGCTGCGTCGGCTCGTCGACCGGGTCGGCCGAGGCCGGTTGCTGCAGTGCATCGCCACCAGCGCCACCGTCGGCGGCGACCTGGCGGCGGTCGCCGACTTCGCCAGCTCCCTGTTCCCGGTGCCGTTCCAGCACGACCCGGCCGACGCCGCGTCGCAGGACGTCATCACCGCCGAACGGGTGGAGGTGCCGGCCGGGCCGGAATGGGGTCCGCTGCCCGCCGCCGCGTACCGGCAACTACGCGACGCCCCGTCGCCGGCCGCGGCCCTGCTGGAGCACGCCCGCCGCGACGGCGTTCCGGCGGTGGCGGCCGGGTCGGCCGATGATGCGGCCGCCGCGGTGCTGGAGCAGGAGCAGCGGGTACGGCGCCTCAAGCGGCTCCTCTCCCACGGGCCGATGCCGCTGCGTGAGGTCGCCAAGGCGCTGTTCCCCGACGACTCCGGCCAGGCAGCCGTCACCGACCTCGTTGCACTCGCCAACGCCGTACACGACAGCACCGGCACCCCGGTGCTGTCCGCCCGCTACCACCTGTTCGCCCGCGCCACCGAAGGTGCCTTCGCCTGCCTCGGCACGAACGGCCCGCACGTGAGCCTGACCCGGCGCGAACGCTGCACCCACTGCGGCGACGCCGCCTTCGAGATCGGCACCTGCCGCCGGTGCGGCACCGAACACCTCGCCGGCACCGTCGAACGGGTCGGCACCACCGCCGTCTTCCGGTCCCGCCGCTCCCGCGACGAACAACAGACCTGGCTGGCCCTCGTCGACGACGTAACCACCGACGAGGACGAGGAAACCCTGCAGGCCAACAGCGTCGCCAGAAGCAGCGAAACCGGTGCGCTCTGCGCCCGCTGCGGAGTGTTCCAGGTCGGACCGGCCGGCAGCTGTCCACAGTGCCCTGATAGCCTGATGCGGGCGGTGCGGTTCGTGCGGCAGAACGCCGAAGCGCTCACCGCCTGCGTTGGCTGCGGCGGACGCGGCGACGGGCTCATCCGGTTGTTCGCCAGCGGCAACGAGGCCTCCGCCTCAGTGCTCGCCACCGCCCTGTACCAGCGACTGCCGCAGGCCACTGACCCGACGCAGCAGGCCCGGCCCGGCGGCGGCCGCAAAGTGCTGCTGTTCAGCGACAGCCGCCAGTCGGCGGCCTACTTCGCCCCGTACCTGGAAGACTCCTACCAGCGGGTGCAGCGCCGCCGCCTGCTGCGCGAAGGTGCACTCGCCGCCGCCGGCCGGGGCGACGCCGAGATCCGGCTCGACGACGTCGTGCACGACACGGCCCGCGCCGCCGACCGCTACGGCATTTTCCAACGCCGCGACTCCGCCCAGGCGCGCCGCCGGCAGGTCGCCCTCTGGGCGCAGACCGAGATCGTCGGCGTCGACGAACGCAACTCACTCGAAGGGCGCGGCCTGCTCGCCTGGGGCATGTCCCGCGACCCCGCCTGGCAGGCACCTCAACCGCTGATCAGCCTCGGTCTCACCAAGACGGAAGTGTGGGCGCTGCTCGACGAGCTGCTGCGCTCCGTACGGCTGCAGGGAGCCGTCGCCGCCCCCGACGGGGTCGACCCGCGCGACGAGGCGTTCGCACCCCGCGTCGGGCCGATCTACCTGCGCGGCACCGGCTCCGACGCCCGTCGCAAGGTGCTGAGCTGGCTGCCGACCAGCGGCACCAACCGGCGGGTCGACTACCTGCGGCGGGTCCTCGCCCGCCTCGGTGTCACCGCCGACCCCCACCAGCTTCTCGACGGCATCTGGCGGCTGCTGACCGCCGGGCCGATGAGGGAACTGCTGCGCGACAGCCTCGAACCCGGCATCGGGCAGGTCTACCAGCTCGACCCCGAACTCGTCACCTGCACGGTCCCAGGCGACGACCACCCGGTCTGGCAGTGCGGCACCTGCCGGCGGATCACCCCGTACGCCGTCCAAGGGGTCTGCCCCACCATGAAGTGCGTCGGCGAACTGGCCCGCTGGGTGCCGCCGCCGGCCGACGTCGACCACGACCACTACCGGTCGGTGTACCGGGAGATGAACCCAGTGCCGATGCGGGTGCTCGAACACACCGCCCAGTGGACCAGCGAACAGGCCGCGCTGATCCAGCAGCAGTTCGTCCGGGGCGAGGTCAACGCGTTGTCCTGCTCGACCACGTTCGAGCTCGGCGTCGACGTCGGTGAGCTGCAAGCCGTCATGTTGCGCAACATGCCGCCCACCACCGCCAACTACGTGCAGCGGGCCGGGCGGGCCGGTCGGCGCACCGACTCGGCGGCCCTGGTCCTGACCTACGCGCAGCGGCGGTCACATGACCTGTCCCGGTTCGCCGAACCGGACCGGATGATCGCCGGCGAGGTCCGGGCGCCGTACGTGCCGCTGACCAACGTACGGATCGACCGCCGGCACGCCCACTCGGTGGCCCTGGCCGCGTTCTTCCGGCACCACTTCCGCACCTACGGCACCATCTGGCGGAAAGCGGGGGAGTTCCTGCTCGCCGGCGACGACGGCGTCGCGCCGGTGACGCTGGTCGCTGGCTTCCTCGACCCGGTGCCGGCGGAGATCGTCGAATCGCTGCACCGGGTGCTGCCGGCCGATATCCGCGACGAGATCGGCGTCGACTCCGGCGACTGGGTGACCCACCTGGTCGGCCTGCTGGAATCGGTCCGCGCCGAGCTGAAGAACGACGTCGACATCTACGAGCAGAAACGGGCCGAGGCGTTCGCCGCCCGCAAGGACGACAGCGCGGCCCGGTTCGGCCGGGTCATGAAGACCATCACCGGCCGGGAACTGCTCGGCCTGCTCGCCAACCGCAACGTCCTGCCCAAGTACGGCTTCCCTGTCGACACCGTCGAACTGCGGCTCACCTTCGCCGACGACCAGATGTCCCGCCAACTGGAGCTGTCCCGGGACCTTTCGTCGGCGATCTACGAATACGCCCCCGGCGCCGAGGTGGTCGCCGGTGGACAGACCTGGCAGTCGGCCGGGGTGTACCGGCTGCCCGGCCGGGACCTGGAACGGCGCCACTACGCCGTCTGCGCCGGCTGCGGCCACTACCGCGACTCGATCGAGCAGCTCGACGCGCAGTGCCCGGCCTGCGGGGCACCGGCCACTGGCGTCCCCCGGCAGTACACGGTGCCGGTGTTCGGGTTCGTCGCCGACCGGTCCGGGGGTCGGCGGCCGAGCACCGCGCCCCGGCGTACCTGGCACGGTGCCACCCACGTCGTGTCCACCGGCGCCGAGATCTTCGAGGACAAGGTCGACCTGCCCGGCGGTTCCCTGACAGTACGGGCCGGCTCACGCGGCGAACTGATCGCCATCAGCGACGGGGCCGGCGGCGCCGGCTACCTCATCTGCGCCAGGTGCGGGTTCGGCCAGTCCAACACGAGCAAGAAGCAGCGGCAGAGCTCGCATTCCAGCCCGCTCACCGGCCGGGACTGCCGGGGGCGGTTGGAACTGCTGTCGCTGGCCCACAAGTACCAGACCGACGTGCTCGACCTGGGTGTCGAGGGCGCCGCGCTGGGCGGTATCGACGACAACGGTTGGCGGTCGCTGGCGTACGCGGTCGTCGAAGGGGCGGTGCTGGCCTTGGAGATCTCCCGCGACGACATCGACGCCACGGTCTACCGGACCGAAGCCAACCGCAGCGTGATCATGCTGTACGACACAGTGCCGGGCGGTGCCGGGCACGTCCAGCGCATCGCCCTGCGGGTACGTGACGTGCTCGACGCGGCGCTGCGGCGGGTCCGGGACTGCGAGTGCGGGGTGGAAACCAGCTGCTACCGGTGCCTGCGGGTGTTCCGCAACGACCGCTACCACGAGCACCTGCGTCGCGGTGTCGCCGCCGACGTGCTGGGTCGGCTGCTCGGCCGCGCCGACCAGACCCCGGTCGGGGCGCTGCGGGTCACCCTCGCCGAGCATTCGGCCGCGGTCGACGCCGACCGCAGGTTCCTGATCGACGACGTACCCGGTGAGGTGTTCGAACCGGTGGCACCCGGCCAGCTGGACCTCTACGAGGGGCGGATCGTGTTCGCCCGGCGGGCCGGCGCGGCGTCGGTCGGCCGCCTCTGGCTGCGCCGCGACGGCGAGAACGGCGACATCGTCGGCGCCGGGGTCGAGCCACTGGTCGGTGAACCGTTGGACGGTCTCGACGACCTGACCCTCATCGGAGTCGCGCTGCTCTGAACAGGCGTGTTGCCGTGCGTGTCGACCAATCGCACCCCTGAAGTCACCTAGTGTGCTTGCTTGGTGACAATCGGAGTCGATTGTGGGGTGGTGTTCGTGGCCGCTGGGTCATGGTGGACAGCTGAGGATGTCGCCAACGTGGAGAAGGACCTGGCCCGGCATGCCAAAGCCGGACTGTGGAGCTACACCAGTCCCGAGGAGATGGCGCACTGGGTCTTCGCCGACCCGGCGCTGTCAGCGGCTGGGGAGTTGGCGGCACCGAGCGTGGATCCACTCGGTGCCGATCTTGACGGGCCGGCTCGTGCCTCATGGGCACTCGCCGGCTGGTACATCCGGATGACCGTGCCGAAGCCAATCGAGACCGACGGCAGGCTGTGGTTCCTGAACCAACGGCGGGTACGGGGGCGGTCGCTGCTGCGGGTAACCCTCGGAATGCTGGAGATGCTGCGGCTGGATGAGGACGGCGACAACGTCTTCTTCCACTTGGCGAGTAGCGCGGTCGAATCTGCTGTCGAGCTGGGAGTCATCGACCAGGAGTCCTGGGAGAATCGGGTGTTCGTCCGAGAGGACGACTCGTATGCCACTCTCCGTGGCCAGAAGGTCGGGTGCGTCTGTGACAGCGTCGACGACGCGTTGTGGGCGTTGCGGCAGCCGCCGGTGCTCGCCGCGGCGCGGCTCGTCAACGTCCGGTGTCTCGCCGCTGGCGGCTTCTCCTTCCAGCGGCATCACCGGCCAGAGCGGCTGGCGCGTGCCTGGTCCGCCGCGCAGGTGCACTTCGACTCCCTGACGCCGCAGCTGGTGCCGGGGGCGGGGGCGGGGTTCGACCGGCCGTACCGGTCTCCGGCCGTGGACCCGGCGGCGCTGACCGACACCCGGGCCTTCGACAAGGCGGCGTACGTGGCCGGGTGCGACGAGCACGACTTGCTCAGCCGCTGGCTGATCGACATCCTGGCCGCCAGCGGCACCCCGGTGGGCACCGGGCTGGCGGGGGTGCCGGTGGACCTGGCCTGGCGCGACGCTGACGGTCGGCAGTACATCGCGGAGGCCAAGAGCCTCGTTGGCGCCAGCCCGGAGGATCAACTGCGACTCGGTCTCGGCCAGGTGCTCGACTACCGCCACCGGCTGGCCCTGCTCGGCCTGGTGGTCACGCCTATCCTGCTGACCTCGGCACCGGTGGACGGGGTGTGGCGAGACATCTGCCAGGAGAACGGCGTGACCCTGCTCGTCGACGGTGATCCACCGCCTCACGCTTGTTGATCCAAGGCGCTTCATCGACGCGAAACGCCGGAGAACAGTTTGCTAGGGCGTATCGGATCATGCGTCGGGCTGGCTGCCTCAGCTGCCGCCGGCGCACTCGTCGATCACGCTCTGGACCTCGGACATCCAGATCGCCTCATTGCTGCCGGAGCGTTTGAAGGGCGCGCGCCGCGCCATGTTGAAGAAGCCGCCGGACGGCATTGACGGCCGGCCGTCGAAGCCCTGCTGCACGACCAGCGCGGAGATCAGCCCACGGCCCTCGGCGTGCTCGCGGCGCGACGCGTGCTCAAGGATGTGTGGCAGAGGCCCCTGGTGGTAGGGCACCACAAGACCGTCAGCGGCGAGCCGCTCGCTGAGTTGACGGTAGGTGATCAGCGCATCCTCGAAGCGCCTCGCCTGCCGGGCAAGATCCCGAAGTATCTCGATGCTGAGGTCGACAGCTCGGTCGAAATCCGGGTCACCAACACGCATCCGTCTATCGTGCCGTCGCGTCGCCTGCGTGCAATCGGCGGACCGGCCAACTCGCGGCATCGGGTCAGTCAGTCGACGATGCCGATGCGGGCGGCGAAGGCGCGCAGGTCCGCAAGGGACTGCCGGCAGTCGTTGGACAGCAGGTCGGCGGTCAACTTCTGGGCCCACGGGCGGTAGCGGACTTCCTGCGGTGCGGTCTGTTCGGCGGCGAGCAACGCCCGGTACGCGGCGGCCTGCGCTCCCCGGCCATGCAACGCCAACGCGGTGTCCTGCCAGTAGCGGGCCCGGCGTTCCACACTGCTCAACTGCTCAGGCGCGACGACGCGGGCATGCTCGACTGCGGTGCCGAAGTCACCCAGCGCGCGGGCGATCCCGATCCGGTACAAGGCGACGTCGACGCTGCCGAAGGTCGACCCCAGGCCGGCCCGCCGGGCGGCCTCGTCCGCCTCGGTGAGCATGGCCAGCGCGGTGTCCCGCTGGTCGGCCAGGGCGGCCGTGTAGGCGGCGGTGGCGAGGAGCCGCCCGTACGCGGTGACGTCAGCGGGCTGTCGCAGCCCGGTCGCGGCGTCGAGCGTCGCGGCGCCGGTGAGTATGACCTTCTGTGCGTGGTCGCGGTGCCGGGTACGGCGTAGCACGATCGCGGTGATCCGGGCATGCTCGGCTTCCAGCAGTGGATCACCGCAGGTCTGCACGGCTCGGCCGGCCCGGTCCATGATCGACCAGGACATGCCGTCCTCGTGGAGCTTGATCAGCACCTGGGCGGTGAGGTGGTACGCCCCGGCGTCACGACGTACCTGTCGCATGCCTCACTCGCCCTGGACGACCGGCGCCGCGCTGAGCATGCCTTCGCCGAAGGGCGCGACTGCGTCATCGTCTCCACCAGCACCCTCGAACTCGGCATCGACGTCGGCGACCTCGACCGGGTGATCCAGATCAACGCGCCCCGGACCGTCGCCGCGTTCCTACAGCGCATCGGCCGTACCGGACGACGGGCGGGTGGCATCCGCAACTGCCTGTTCCTCGCGCTGGACACGCCGAGCCTGGTGCACGCCGCCGGGCTGCTGCACCTGTGGGGTCAGGGCTGGGTCGAGGCGATCGTGCCGCCGCCGGAACCCCGGCACATCGTCGCCCAGCAGATCATGGCGCTCTGCCTGCAGCGTCACCGTATCGGGGACCGGCAGTGGGCGCAGGAGTGGAACGGGCTGGCACCCTTCGACGGCAGCGCGGAGGTGATCCTGCGGCATCTCGTCGACGAGGGCTACCTGGACGACGACGGCATGCTGCACATCGGACCGCAGGCCGATCTGCGGTTCGGCCGGCGGCATTTCATGGACATGATGGCGGTGTTCACCGCACCGCCGCAGTTCACCGTGCTGCTGGGGCGTACCGAGATCGGGCGTACCGATCCGTACCTGCTGACCGAGAAGGTGATCGGGCCACGGCTGCTGCTGCTCGGGGGGAGTAGCTGGCGGGTGACCCACATCGACTGGCGTCGGTGTCGCTGCTTCGTGGAGCCGGCCGAGCGAGCCGGCCGAGCGAGGCGGCCGGGCGCTGTGGCTGGCCGGTGGCACCCCGCAGGGGCTGTCGTACCGGCTGGTGCGGGCGATGCGGGACGTGCTGCTCGGCGCGCAGCCGCCGGTCCAGCTGAGCCGGCGGGCGACCTCACGGCTCGCCGAGGCTCGCGAGGGTACGGCCGGGCTGGTGCACCCGGGTGGCACCGTCGTCGCCATCGACGGACACGATGAGCTTCGCTGGTGGACCTGGGCCGGATTCCGGGCCAACGCCACCTTGACCGCGACCATCGGGGACTTGGCGGACCCGACGCAGCGGCCGGACGACACCAGCATCCGGTTGCGCGCCGGTGTCGACCGGCCCGGCTGGCTGACGGCGACGAGCGACGCCGCGGATCGCATCTGTCTGCCAGAGATCGACGAGAAGGCCCTGCACGGGTTGAAGTTCAGTGTCGCGCTGCCGCGCCGGCTGGCCGAAGCAACCCTGGCGGCCCGGCTGGCCGACGTGCCGTCGGCGCGGGCGGTGCTGGCGGAGCCGGTGCGTTTCGTCCACTGGCACCGGTAGGCGGTTGATCCACTGCGCTTCATCGACCCGACCCGCCGGAGATCGATCAGGTGTGGCGCATCCGATCATGCGTCAGCCGGCTGGACGTTATCCGATCCGCACGCCGACCAGGCTCAGCAGGTAGACGATGGCGAAGACACCGAAGAATCCTCCGGCACAGCCGAGGGCCACCTGGCTGGCCAGCGATGGCCGTACCTCCGTCGGTAGTCGACGGTTGACGTACAGGGTGAGGCCGACCACCACCGGGGTGTGCGCGGCGGCGATGATCCCGCCGACCGAGAGGATCTGCACCGGGTCGCGGACCAGGAGGAACAGCACCAGCGGAGCGAGAGTCATGCTCACCGCGACGTAGGCCAGATAGACCCGGCGTGGGTGGCGGCGCACCCGGCCGGTGATGAGCCGGGTGGCGTCGGCGTAGGTCCGCGCCCAGCCGTCCTGGTTGGCGAAGATCGTGCCCCACAGCGCGACCACCACGCAGGTCAGCAGCAGCACCTCGCCGAAGGTCCCCCACAGCTCGCTGAGCAGGGTGGTCAGGTCCCGGGCGACGTCGACGCCGTCGGGTACCCGCCCCTGCGGGGCGAGCAGTTCGGCGCCGAGCACCAGAAACGACACGATCACCAGTCCGCCGCCGACCACGCCGAGCGCGGCGGTGCGACTCATCATCCGGGTCCAGACGCGTACCCGGTCGACCTGCTCCTCGCGGTCGGCAAGCTTCTCCTCTGCGGCCTCGTCGCTGGCGGACGGGGACTGGTCGACCGCGCCGCCGAAGCCGCGCGCGGCGACCCAGTAGGAGAACCACATGATGCCGACCGCACCGGCCAGGATGAACCCGACCCAGGGCAGGACGAAGTACAGGTCGAGGTCGTCCGGTACGCCAGGGACCAGGCCGGTCGTGATGTCGCCGCTGACGGTGCTGGCCGCCGCGGTGATGGCGGCGCCGACCAGTACCAGGGCCATCACCGACGTGATCCGCTCAACGCCCTGGTAGCGGCCGGCCAGCACCAGCGCGCCGGAGCCCAGGATCACCACGGTCGCGTACATGGCCTGGCTGCCGGGGAGTCCGACCATCAGCGCGCTGCCGACCAAGGCGGCGATGCCGGCGATGGTGACCACTCCGGCGACGACCTGCGGTACGAAGATCACCCAGATCGCCCAGTTGGCTGGCCCCGGTACGTCGCGGAAGCCGTCGAGCAGGGTGCGGCCGGTGGCGACGCTGAACCGGCCGGCCTCCCGGATCATGATCCACATCAGGAGGGTCACGATCAGCGCCAGCCACAGCAGTTCGTAGCCGTACCGGGCACCGACGCGGGGCGTGAACAGGACCGATCCGGAGCCCACCGAGGACACCATCCACAGCAGGCCGGGTCCGTACCAGCGGAGTTGGCCCCGGCCGGCCGGGGCGGGTCTGGGTTGTGTACGGAGACGGAACGCGGTTGGCACGGCGGGATTCCCTTTGGGCGTCGTCGAGCTGATCACCGGACCCGTTCGGACCTACCCAGGAACCCGGATGCGACACCTCGGCGGCAGAGCCGATGCATCGACACGCCTGCTGTTCACGCTCCGGCTCCCCGAAAACTCGGTTCCTGGGACGACTGGCAGGTCCCGACCAAGTCCGCGACCAGCCGTGCCCGGCAGCGACTCGGGCCCGAGCCGATGAAGGTGTTGTTCGAGCAGGCTGCGGTGCCCTGGCCGCGCCGGGTACGAAAGTCGCCTGGCTCGCCGGCTGGGCTCGGGGCCGAAAGCGTCGGCGTACCCCGAAACTGCACGTTGCAGCGCAGCGCTGTGCCGGCCGTTCCTGCGGTCGCTGGTCGTCCTGGACCGTTGGGATCCGGGCAAGGCCGACTGGGTATTCGGCGACCGTTCGATGCGGGTGCGGGTCTCCGACATCCGCTACGGCCACGACAGTGACGAGTCGCCGGTGGTCGGCATCCTCGCCACGATCGTCGGCGGTGGACGTGATGGCCGGATGGCGGCGATCGCGATCTACAAGCAGTCGCTGACCCGGCCCGGGGTGGGGGAGGCCGCGTACCGTCAACGGGACCGACCCGTACCAGTGAACAGGCAGCTGCGTCGGTTCGCAGCGCCCGGAGGAGCTCTCGGATCCGTGTCGCCGGACGACTGTGGGCCGCCGCCTGCGTCTACAGGCCGTAGTTGTGGAAGGTGATGGATCGGGCGTCGAGCAGCGGCTCTGTGGCGATGTCGTACCGGATCCCGAGACCGCCGCCGGGGCCGGCGATCCCGACGGTGACGGTGTCGCTGGATCCGAGCGCCGGGGTCAGACCAGCGTAGGCGACGTTGATGTATCCGTCGCTGGCGTACAAGGTGACGCTGAAGCTGAACCGGGTGGTCGGGTCGGCGGCCTGGGCGACGTTGTGCCAGTCGACGACGAGCGCACCGGCGTACCCGGGGGCACTGATCACGGTCGTCCGGACGCTGGCTGCCGGGTCGATGATCAGATCGTCCCAGTACGGTGCGACCACCAGGTGCGGGCCGTTGGCGGACGGGAAGTCGGCCGGCGCAGCTTGGTGCGAGCCTCCCTGGTCGGTGAAGCTCAGGTAGCCGTTGCTGTCGACCCAGACGCTGCTGTAGGTCTGGCCGTAGAAGGGGAAGTCGAACGGGAACCCGATCTCCTGGACGGCGTCGTCTCCGAACAGCTCCCGCACGGTCGTGCCCGGCTCATAGTCGTGGTAGTAGCTGGTGAAGCACCGGTACCCTGCCCCGTCCTGCACTGGCGGCAGCCAGAGATCCTGGTCGAACTGGACCGGGATCGTGACAGGAAGGCCGTCGAGCGCCAAATCGCAGCCCTGCTCGTACCTCGTATGCAGCGTGTACGCCCCCGGCGTCAGGTGGTCGAAACGGTAGTAGCCGTCGGCGTCGGTGAGCGCGGTCAGGCCGCCCGGCTCCAGGGTGACGGTGACGCCGGCCCGTGGGCCGTGGTCGACGAGGCTGAGCGTGCCGGACAGCGACGGGTCGCCGACGACCTGTACCTCGGCGTGATAGATCGGGGAACTGCTGTACGCCGAACCGAGATTGTCCTGGTCGCCGACGTGGACGCGAAGGGCCCCGAGATGGTCGGCGAACAGGGCGACCGTCGCGGTCCCGCCGGGGGCGTCAGCGGAGGCGGACATGGTGAGCTTCGCGGCACCGGTGACGCTGTAGCGGAAACCGGTGACGTTCGGATTGCCGTTAGCGTCGAAGACCACGCTGACCGTGGACCCGTTGTCGGCGGTCGGTCCGCCCGGGAAGGTGATCGTGATCGGCGTCGGCGCCTTCGGTCCGGCCTGTGCGGCGTCACCGGGCACGCCGACGGCGACCAGAGCGATGGCGGTAGCGAGCCCGGCTGTGAACAACCCGGTGCCGCGTCGCCGCCGTGACTGGTGGGACCAGGCTGCGGGCAATGGACTGGTCATGCGAACCCCCGTGCAGGTCGGCCAGATGGCTCGATGATCGTACGGCGCTCCGCGATGTCCTACGACTCCGATCCACAACTGACTGGAAACTGGTCCGCTAGGGTCGACCAGTGTGGAGGATGAGGAGCCGGACCAGGGTGTCGGTCTGGTTGGCCGTCAGTGGTGCGCTGCTGACGCCGGCTGCGGCGCTGGCCAGGGTCGCAGCGTACCGGTCACTGCGTGACACGGCACCGACGGCACCGACCAACATGGAGCTGCTCGACCTGGCCGCCGTACATCATCGGACCGCATGGTGGGCGCTGCTGCTGGCGGTTGTAGGCGTGGTCGCCGCGTTGGTGGGGGTGTTGCTGCTGATCGGGCCCGGCGAAGTGCTCGCCGATCCCCGGCTTCTGGGCTGGATGGCGGTCGGCGTGCTCTTGTTGGGCTACCTCGGCTGGCTGGCCATGCAGGCGTTCCTGCCGACCGGCGGACCCCACGAGCTCATCGTGGCGGATGCCGTGCCGACGCAGCGGCGGATCACAAACCTGGTCGACGGGGCTCAGCGGTACCCGTACCCGGTGATCCGCTGGACCGGCATGTTGACGGTGACGGCCTGGGCCGGCGTCCACCTGTGGATCGTCGTGCGACTGCGCCGACACGGTCGCTGATCGGATGCCCGCGTCCCCGACGATCATGAATGCGCATGGTAGTCACGTCATGACATGTTGTTGTGGCGAGGGGTCGGTGGTCAGACATGCCTGACGGTCGGCGACGAAGGTCGAACACTCGGACAGGCCCGCTGTCCTTTCACCGCCGGTGGACGTACGCGGCCGTGGTCGGGGTGGCGCTGGCGGTGGGGACGACCAGTGGTGCGGCGGCCGCGCCGGTCACCGACACCGGCAGCGGCATCACCACCCGGGTGTTCGACCGGGCCACCGGGGAGCCGGTCAAGGGCGTCTGTGTGCTGGCCATGCCGGTCCCCACGTTCAGCCTGCCGAAGGTTTGCCCGGCCCGCAGCGGTGGCGATGGTCGAGTGACCGTCGAGGTGCCGGAGCCGGGGCAGTACAACCTGTTCGCCCTGCCGAAGTTGGACAGCCCGTACGGAGCCCAGTGGGTCGGTCCGGCCGGCGGCACCGGCCGGCAGCAGGAGGCCCGCCGGGTCACCCTCGCCGAAGGCGAGACGAAACGGGTGAGCCGGGTGCTGCTAGATCCTCGTGCCACGATCAGTGGGTGGGTGTTCTCCTACCGCGGTTCAACCTGGGTCTCCATCGCTGCATCCAATCCGGATATTCAAAACGATCCTCGTGAGACGCAGGTCCGTCCGGATGGCACCTTTGAGATCGACTGGGTCGGCCCTTACGAGTGGCCGCTGCTGTTCCGTCTCGAGCGCGGATCGATGCAGTGGAGCGGGTGGATCGGCAACCGGCTGCTCGCCGAGACGGTCCCGGCGGGATCCGCCGAGCGGTTCGAGTTCTACCCGTCCGCAGGCCAAGAGGCGCGGACCTTTGTTCACCCGGCGCAAGGCGCACCACCCTGCTCGCAACTTCGGGTGTTCTTCCGCAATGTGGCAACTCGCGACGTGATGGGCGGCTCCGGCTCGACGTTTCTGTTGACTGGTGGGCAGCAGATCAAGGTCGAGTATCAGTGCGACGGGGAGACCCGCTGGTACGGCGGTACCGACTTCGATACGGCGACCCCGGTCGTCGTCAAGTACTGGGACTGGATCCGATTGTCTCTGCCGTAGCGGATCGGGCGATGAACATGCGGCGACGCGGCGGCTGTCGGATGCCAGCGTCCACGGTGATCTGACCAACGCGTGGTAAGCCGTTGGCATCTGTAAACCAGGGAGCGACGACATGGCCGACAGCGGCAGAGGAGCGCAGGGGCAGGCGTACGGCCGGCACGATCAGGTGATAGCCAGGTTCCGGCTGGCAGGTGCGGTGGTCGTGATCGCGGCCCTGGTCGTCGCGATGATTGGTGGGCTGCCGGCGGGCGCAGCCGCCGCACAGTCCGCCGAGGCATACATCAAGACCTGGGTGTACGCCCGCGACACCGGACTGCCGATGAAGGGCGTTTGCCTCTTCGCCGTCCCCGCGCGCGGCACCTTCAACTTGCAGGAGCTCTGCAGGTCGTCGACCGGGCTGGGACGGGTCACTGTGACGGCGCCGGTACCGGGCTCGTACAACCTCTTCGCGCGTGCGCCTGGCTACACCGGGTACGGGTCGCAGTGGGTGGGGCCGTCCGGCGGCACCGGGACGCAACAGTCGGCTCGGCAGATTACCGTGTCGGTGCCGGGTGAGACCAAGACGGCGCCGACGATCTTCATCGACCGAAGCGGATCGATTCGGGGGAAGCTCCCGGCTCCGGATCCGGTCCCGCCTCCGGGACAGGGTGGCACTGTCGGGATCGCCGCCCTGGAGCCCGAGTATCGGCTGCCGCCCATGTCTAGCCCGATCTACTACGACGGCAGCTTCAAGATCAACTGGCTCGGCCCGTACGAGTGGCCGCTGCTGTTCCGGATCCCCGGCCATGCAGACCAGTGGAGCGGGGGTGGCGGTAACCGACTGCGGGCTGATCTGATCCAGGCCACCGTACCGAGCAGCTCGCCGATCGACTTCACTGTCAAGCGTGGTGTATCCGCCATCATCAATTTTACTGATCCGCCGGCGGGCTCGGACAACCGGGTGGTGCTGCGCAACGTGGCCACCGGCGAATCCGTCGGGGTCGGATCGCTCGGCTCCGGCTCCAAGGTGCGGATCCGGGTCGTTCTGGGGCAGCAGGTCAAGATCCAGTGCCTGTGCGGCGGCACCACCAGCTGGCATGGCGGCACCGACTTCGACAGCGCGACGCCGGTGGTGATCAGTGGCGTCGGGCCTACCGAGGTCACCTTCCTGCCGCCGCAGTGAGCCGAGCGACCTTGTCGGCGGCGGTCGGGCCGTGCGAGGTCAGCCACACCGGTACGCCGAGCGCGTCGCGTACCGCGTCGACCCAGGCTGCCGGCTCCGGTTCCGGGTCGGCGGCGTACCGGGGTCGGCTGGCCAGCAGCCGGACGGTCAGCGCCGCCTGCCGGTCGAGGTCGCCGGGCGGTCCGACCGGCAGCCGGTCGGTCCAGTCGTAGCCTCCGCACAGCCGTAGCCGGTGCCCGCCGACCAGGTCCAGGTGGGTCAGGGCCAGGGCGTCGACGCCGCCGGTGACGTCGAGCGCGTACCGGTGGGCGACGGCGTCGAAGTGGCCGAACCGGAACCGGCCCTGCCAGGTGTTGGTGCCGTTGTGCCGCTCCGGCGGGCGCAGCGCCGGGTCCTCGGTGACCAGCGGGCCGGGCCCGTGTCGGGGGGTGAGCGTCCGCAGCACCCCGAGCCGGGTCGCCGTGCCCGGAATGCCGGCCTCGGTGAGCAGGGTGTCGACGTTGCCGAACGTGGTGTTGCTCCAGGTGGTGTACGGGTGGAAGCCGTGCCACTCGTCGAGCAGCACCCCCTGGGCGCCTTCGAAGACGACCGGACCGGTGTGCAGCAGTCGCGTCGTCCACGACCCGTCGACGATCGACACCCGCTGCGCGAAGGCGGTGAACGCGGTGACGGTGTCGGCCACCGGCGGGGCGTCCAGCGGCCCGAGCTCGGCGGCGAGCCGGTCGCGCAGCAGCGTCAACCGGTGCCGCAGCAGCCCCGGGTCTAGACAGTCACCGACCAGGGGTGCCGTGTCGGGGTGGGCGAGAGCGTACGACATGCTCTCGCCCACCCCCATCCCGCAGGAGCCGTGCCGGTCGGCACCGCGGGCGATCTCCCGGGCCTGGTTCGCGGCCCGGTGGTACGGGGTGGCCAGCAGCGCTTCGCGGTCGACGGTGACCAGGTCGAGGGCGTCGGGTACGCCGAGCGTGGCCAGGTGCGTCGCCTCACCGGCCAGGGCCAGCGGGTCCACGACCACGAACCGCGACAGGTGGGTGCGGACACCGTGGAAGGTGCCGGCACCGAACTGGGCGAAGGTGTGCGCCCGGCCGTCGGGCAGTACGACGTTGTGCGCCGCCTGCCCGCCCCCGTTGAAGCGGATCACCGCCTCGACCGGTCGGGTCGCGCAGAACCAGTCGACCACTGTGCCCTTGCCGGCGTCGCCGTAGCCGAGGTCGACCACGGCGACGTGCCGCCCGGGCGGGTCGCCGACCGGTCCGCCGGTCGACCCGCCCGTCGGTGCGTCCGCGTGGCTGCCGTCGAAGCTGCTGGCCACCGGGTTCACAGCCGGGTCACCTGGTCGCTGTGGCCCGATCCGCCCGGCAGGGTGCCGCGTACCGCCGGGGTCCGGTCGGCGCCGATGCGGGCGAGCGCCCGCGATACGGTGCCGGCGGCGTCGCCGGCACCGACATCGTGCAGGTCGGCCAGTACGGTGTCGAGGTCGCAGGCCTGCTCGCCGAGTGCCACCGTGGTGGCGATGGTCTCGCAGACCGCGGCCAGGTCTTCCAGCTCGACCGCCTGCTGTCCGAGCAGGTCGCGCCAGAAGTCCAGGATGCGGCGGTTGCCGGCGTAGTGACTGCCGGCCGGCAGCAGGTAGTAGGTGTCCCACCGGCGGCGTACCTCGTCGACGATGCCGCGTAGCGGGATGTCCTCGCCGAGGCGGTCGCCGATCACGTCGCGGACCTCGCGGGCCTTGACCTTCGGGTACGCCATCTCGTCGCCGATGATGAACAGGTAGCCGCGCTTGCCGCGCCGGTCGTAGCAGTCGATCGTGGTACGCCGGGCCATGAAGTACATGGCCAGTTCGTACGATTCCATCATCTGTCCGCCGCCACCGCCTTCGAGCAGGATGTTGCCCAGGTGTTCGTCCATCCGGTTGTCCGATTCGAACTGGCCGATCTGCAGCGGCGCCCGGTCACAGGTGGCGTCGCCGATCGCGCCGAACAGGATCTGCGGATCGGTGGCGTAGCCCTTGCGCAGCAGCATGCCGAGCAGCTGCGGCAGCTTCTCCTGCAGGATTCGGGGCACCGTGCCCATCGATCCGGTGACGTCGAACAGGACGGTGATGGCCAGCGACTGTGGGTGTTCGGCCGAGTCCCGGCTCTCCCGGGCGGTGACCCCGTGCGGGTCGAGGGTCGGGTGGACCTTGCGGGCGCCACTGTCGCTGTAGGCGAAGGCACTCTTGCCGCTGGCCTTGCGGTAGGCGCTGGCGGCGCGGTAGACGTCGGTCGACCAGGCTCCACTGCCCATGACGGGCCTCCTTCTCGGTGGTGGGTTCTAGCGGGGGTTCGGGTCGGGCATGGTGAACGGCCGGAACCGGCGTGGTCCCCAGAGCCGTTCGATCAGGTCGTCGAACTCGACGAGCAGCCGCCAGGCGTCGTCGGGCCGTTGCCGCAACGCCGCGAGTCGGCAGCCGTCGGCGAAGCGGCGGATCGCGGCCGGCGTACGGTCGCCGGTGAGCCAGGTGAGGCACCGGGCCGCCATTGCGACGTCGGTGCCGGGGCCGGGGCAGCGGCGCTGGCGGACCTCGTCGGGATACCAGTCGGTGTACGCCGGCACGATCGCCGGCACCGGCTCGCCGCCGGCACTGGCGTAGCACCAGTCGACGAGCACGACACCGTGCTGCTCGGGCTCGATGAGCACGTGCGCGGGCAGCACCGCGCCGTGTGTCAGCCCGGCGCGGTGGGCGAAGCCGAGCGCGACCAGCAACCGGCGGAACATCCAGGCCGCGTCGCGGGCGTCGACGCCGTCGGGGTAGGCGTGGTGGACCTCGGTCAGGCTGTGCAGGCCCGGCGCGGTGCCCAGCACGGTGATCTGACGTAGGGCACCGGTGCCGGGGTCGGTGTGTCGGAAGTCGTCCACCAGCCGGGGCACGTACGGCAGGTAGCGGGCGTCGCCGTGGTGGGCGAGCCGGGTCAGGGCCGCGGCCTCGCGCACGATCAGGTCGTTGTTGGCCGGGTTGCGGGGCACCTTTACCAGTTGGTCGCCGCCGTGGCGGTACAGGTCGGCGAGGTCGCCGACGTAGTGCGGGGTGCGGTGCACGACGTACCGGCGGCGTCCGGTGTCGATGGTGACGGTGTCGTCGGCGATGGCGCTGTCGCGGCCGGCGCCCTGGTGCCGGCGCCACAGGTCGGCCAGCCGGACGAACGCGGCGGTCACCGTGCGGCGG
Source organism: Micromonospora sp. LOL_023 (assembly GCF_048060115.1). Taxonomy (NCBI): domain Bacteria; kingdom Bacillati; phylum Actinomycetota; class Actinomycetes; order Micromonosporales; family Micromonosporaceae; genus Micromonospora; species Micromonospora sp. LOL_023. The sequence goes on along the minus strand of NZ_JBHMIM010000008.1, from coordinate 55,873 downwards.
TCGGGCGCTGTCGTGCCGGCGGTGTCCGGGTGCAGCAGCCGGGCCAGTTGGTGGTAGCGCCGGGTGGGTGCGTCGGTGCCGAACAGGTCGACGGGGTCGTCGGTGGTCATGACGGTGCGGATCGCCTCGGCCGTGGTCACCGGATCGTCTCCTCACGGGCGGGTCGCAGCAGCGCCGGGTGTAGCAGCCGGGCGTCGCCGGCCCGGTAGATGCGGGCGCGTGGGCCGCCACGTGGGCCGCCGCGTTGGGTGGTGGCACCGACGCTGTCCAGGAAACCCGGCACCGACAGCACCTTGCGGTGGAAGTTGCCGGCGTGCAGTTCGACACCCCACACCGTCTCGTAGACGGCGCGCAGCTCACTGATGGTGAATTCGTCGCCGACGAAGCGGGTGGCCAACGGGGTGTATTCGAGCTTGGCGCGGGCCCGGTCGAGGCCGTCGAACAGGACCCGGGCGTGGTCGAAGGCGAGCCGCCGGCTGGTGCCCGGCCGTTGGCGGACCGGCCGGACCGGGTCGGCGTGCTCGGGCAGGCCGAGGGCGGCGGCCGGCACCCAGGCGGCGGCCGCGGCGTCGCTGCCGGCGGCGGGGTCGGGCAGCTCGGGGGCGAAGGCGAGGTACGCCACCGAGACGATCCGCATCCGGGGATCCCGATCGGGGTCGCCGTAGCTGGCGAGTTGCTCCAGGTGCACTCGGTCGAGGGGGCCGCCGGTCTCGAGGCCGGTCTCCTCGGCGAGCTCGCGGGCGGCGGCGGTGGGCAGGTCCTCGTCCGGCTGCACGAATCCGCCGGGCAGGGCCCAGGCGCCCTCGTACGGAGGTGCGCCCCGTCGGACGAGCAGTACGTGCAGCTGGGCATCCCGGATGGTCAGCGCGACCACGTCGACGGTGACCGCGATCGCCGGGAACGCCCGGGGGTCGTACGCGGCGAGGAACTCGGACTCCGACATCGCTATCCCTCTCGAACCAAGAGAATCTCTAACTCAGAAGAACTCAATCTGAGAACAACTCGATCTGAGAATAACTTAGCTGATCGGTGTCGGGTTGTCACGTCCAACGTGTCGACTGTCATGTTCGCGCCGCCAGTCGCGTGGATGAAGTCGACCGCCTACTTAGGTTAGCCTCTGCTCACCGGCGCTGCCGTTTGGTGCGTCCGTGCCATCACCGTCCCGCCCAGGGGAGAACCTGTGCCCGTACGCGAACCAGCCCGCCTGAGCGCGGCCCGGCTGCTCCGGCGGACCCTGCGCCGGCACCTTGGCCGGCTCGGCGGGGGCATCGCACTGCTCAGCCTGCACCAGGCGGCCGAGGCCGCCGTCCCACTCGCGATCGGACTCATCGTCGAGCAGGCGGTGGCCACTGGCGACCTGACCGCGCTCGCCGCCTCGGTCGCCGGGCTGATCGGCCTGTTCACCGTGCTGACCTTCGCCTGGCGGTTCGGCGCCCGGCTGACCGAGACCGCGATCCACCGGGAGACCCACCGGCTGCGCGTCGAAGTCGCCGACCGGGCGCTCGACCCACGCGGACACCGCACCGGGCTGCGCTCCGGCGAGATGCTCGCCATCGCCGCCGCCGACGCCGAACGAACCGCACTGATCATCCGGGCCACCGCGGTCGCGGTCGCGGCGGTCGCCGCCCTCACGGTCAGCTCCGTCGTCCTGCTCACCATCGACGTGCCGCTCGGCCTCGGCGTGCTGCTCGGCGTACCGGCACTGGTGCTGGCCCTGCAGGCCCTCGCGCCGGTGGTCACCAGGCGCACCGCCGACCAGCAGGCCGCAGCCGGCACCACCACCGCACTCGCCACCGACCTGGTCAACGGACTGCGGGCGCTACGCGGACTCGGCGCCCAGCACAACGCGGCCCGCCGCTACCGTGAGTCCAGCCAGCACACCCTCGCGGTGACCCTGCGGGCCACCACCATGGGCGGCGTCTACCAGGGCATCACCGCCGGCGCGAGCGGTCTGTTCCTGGCCGCCGTCGCGGGGGCCGCCGGCTGGATGGCCGTCGGTGGCCGGATCAGCATCGGTGAGTTCATCACGGTGGTCGGACTCGCCCAGTTCGTCGCCGAGCCGGTGCGTGCCCTCGGCTTCTGCGGCCAGCTCGCCGCCGCGGTCTGGGCCTCCGCCGGCCGGGTCGCCCGGGTGCTGGCTGCCGCGCCGGCCGTACTGCCCGGACAGCGCCCCGCCCCTCGCCCCACCCCGGTACGCCTGGCGCTGACCGGGGTCAGCTACCGCTCACTGTCCGACGTCGACCTGCAGGTACGCGCCGGCGAGCTGATCGGGGTCGTGGCGCACGACCCGCGCGACGCGCAGGCGCTGCTCGACCTGCTGCGCGGCGGCGTGCCCGCCGACGACTACCGGGGAACGGTGTCCGTCGACGCGGTCGCGGTGTCGGAGCTGACCATCGACGCCCTGCGCGAACGGGTCCTGGTCGAACCGCACGACACCGCGCTGTTCGAAGGGACGTTGCGCAGCAACCTGCTGGTGCACGCGGGCGGTGACGCCGACCAGTTGCCGGCTGCGATCTCCGCCGCCTGCGTCGACGACATCGTCGCCCTGCACCCCGCCGGCCTCGACCACCCGGTGACCGAGCGCGGCGCCAGTCTCTCCGGCGGCCAACGGCAGCGCATCGGGCTCGCCCGGGCCCTGGTGACCGACCCGCCGATCCTGGTCCTGCACGATCCGAGCACCGCGGTCGACCCGGCCACCGAGCAGCGGCTGGCGGTCGGGCTGCGGGCCGCCCGGCATGGCCCATCGCGCGGCGCGGGGGTCGACCGGGTCGACGCGCCAGCGACGGTCGTCGTCACCAGCAGCCCAACGTTGCTCACCCAGGCCGACCGGGTGGTCGTCCTCGACGGCGGCCGGGTCACCGTCACCGGCCGGCACCACGACCTGGCCCAGAACGACCCGACCTACCGTACGGCGGTGCTGCGGTGAGCGCGATGGATCGGCTGCCGACCGCCACCGGGCGGCGGACGTGGGCAGCCCTCGGCGCTGAACTGCGCCAGGTGCCGCTGCTCAGCGGCACGGCCCTGCTGACGGTGCTCGCGGCCAGCGCCAGTGGACTGGTCGCCCCGTGGATGCTCGGCATCATGGTCGACGACATCCGCGCCGGGACCGACACCGACCGGCTGGTCCGGGCAGTGGTCGTGATGGTGCTGGCCGCCACAGTCGGTGCGGTGCTGACCGGATTCGGTGCCGCGTTCGTCGCCCGCACCGGCGAGACCGTCCTGGCCCGGCTGCGGGAGCGGGTGCTCGACCGCGCGCTGCACCTGCCCGGTGGAACCCTGGACCGGGTCGGCACCGGGGACCTGCTCGCCCGGGTCGGCGACGACGTGTCCGTGGTGACCCGGGTGATCACCGACACCGCGCCGGTGCTGGTCTCCGCGCTGCTCACCGTGGTCCTGACCGTCGCCGGTCTGTTCGCCCTCGACTGGCGCCTCGGCCTGGCCGGCCTGACCGCCCTGCCGATGTACCTGCTCGCCCTGCGCTGGTACCTGCCCCGGTCGGGTCCCTACTACGCCCGGGAACGGGTGGTCACCGGCGAACGGTCGCAGGCGATGATCGGAGCGCTGCGGGGGGCGGCCACCGTCCGCGCGTACCGGCTGGAGGCCGTGCACACCGCGGCGATCGAGCACCGTTCGGCGGCGGCCCGCGACCTGTCGATCGGCGTGCTGCGGATGTTCACCCGGTTCGGGTCGAGACTCAACCGGGCCGAATGCGTAGGACTGACCGCCGTGCTTGTCGTCGGGTTTCTGCTGGTCCGGGCCGATCTGGTGACGGTGGGCGCGACGACCGCGGCGGCCCTGTACTTCCACCGGTTGTTCAATCCGCTCGGCGCGCTGGTGGCCGAGTTCGACCAGGTGCAGCAGGCCGGGGCCAGCCTGGCCCGGCTGGTCGGCGTGGCCGACCTGCCGGCTGCACCCGCCGTGACGGGGCACACCGTCCCGGCCGACACGTCGATCGAGATCGACGGCGTCGGGCACCGCTACGACGGCGGACCGCTGATCCTGCAGGACGTGACGGTGCGGATCGAGCCGGGGGAGCGGGTGGCGTTGGTCGGGGCCAGCGGCGCCGGCAAGAGCACCCTGGCCGCGGTGGTCGCCGGCCAACTCCAGTCGACGGTCGGCACCGTCCGGTTCGGCGGGGTGGCGCTGGCCGGGCCGGACACGGCCGGTGCCGCCGGTCTCGCCGGCCGGATCGTGCTGATCAGCCAGGACGTGCACGTGTTCGCCGGACCGCTGACCGAGGACCTGCGAATGGCCCGCGCCGGTGCCTCGGACGAGGAGCTCACCGCCGCGCTCGACACGGTCGGCGCGTCGGGGTGGGTGCGGGCCCTGCCTGAGGGCATCGACAGCATGGTCGGGGAAGGCGGCCATCAGCCGACCGCCGCCCAGGCCCAGCAACTCGCCCTCGCCCGGCTCGTGCTCGCCGACCCCGACGTGGCGATCCTCGACGAGGCGACCGCCGAAGCGGGCAGCGCGGGTGCCCGGGAGCTGGAACGGGCCGCGCTCGCCGCCACCGTCGGCCGTACCAGCCTGATCGTCGCCCATCGGCTGACCCAGGCCCGGCAGGCGGACCGGATCGTGGTGCTCGACGCCGGCCGGATCGAGGCGGTCGGCACCCACGACGAGCTGGTGGTCGCCGACGGGACGTACCGGCGACTCTGGGACAGCTGGACCGGCGCCACCACCGGGTCGGTTGACCTGACTGGACATTCTGTTTAATGTCACACGTCGATATGTTGTGCCCGTCTGTTGAGGGAGAACGTCGTGCGTCGTTGGAGAATCGCCCTGGTCACGGGAGGAGTCGCCGCCACGCTCGTCGGTGGCGTGGCGCTGCTGGCTCCGTCGGCCGCCGCGGCGACCGCCGCCTTCGTGAAGGTCAACGACTGGGGTAGCGGCTACGAGGGCCGGTTCACCGTCACCAACGACACGTCCGCGACGATCACCTCCTGGCAGGTCGGTTTCGACCTGCCGACCGGCAGCCGGATCAGCTCCTCGTGGAATGCCCGGTCGACCTCGACCGGTAACCGGTACACCTTCGACAACGCGAGCTGGAACGGCACCCTTGGCGCTGGCGCGAGCACCACGTTCGGGTTCATCGTCAACGGCGGTGGCACGCCGACGAACTGCACGGTCAACGGATCCGGCTGTGCCGGCGGGCCGAACCCGACGACCGCGCCGCCCACCACCGCGCCCCCGACGACCGCGCCGCCCACCACCGCGCCCCCGACGACCGCGCCGCCCACCACCGCACCCCCGACGGGGACCACCCCGGTGGCGATCAACGGCCAGTTGCGGGTCTGCGGCGTCAACCTGTGCAACCAGTACGGCCATCCGATCCAGTTGCGCGGCATGAGCACGCACGGCCTGCAGTGGTACGCCCGGTGCGTCAACGATGCCTCGCTGGACGCCCTGGCCACCGACTGGCGCGCGGACGTGCTGCGCATCTCGATGTACATCCAGGAGGGCGGCTACGAGACCGACCCGCGCGGATTCACCGACCGGGTGCACGACCTGATCGAGAAGGCGTCCGCCCGGGGCATGTACGCGATCGTCGACTGGCACATGCTCACCCCGGGTGACCCCAACTACAACCTGGACCGGGCCCGTACCTTCTTCAGGGAGATCGCCCAGCGGCACGCGGCCAAGCCGAACGTGCTCTACGAGATCGCCAACGAGCCCAACGGTGTCAGCTGGCAGACCATCAAGAGCTACGCCGAGCAGGTGATCCCGGTGATCCGGTCCGCCGACTCGGACGGCATCGTGCTGGTCGGAACCCGTGCCTGGTCGTCGCTGGGCGTGTCGGAGGGCGGTAACGAGGCCGAAGTGATCAACAACCCGGTGAACGCGGCCAACGTCATGTACACCTTCCACTTCTACGCCGGGTCGCACCACGAGTCGTACCGGTCGGCGTTGTCGCGGGCGGCCAACCGGCTGCCGATGTTCGTCACCGAGTTCGGCACCCAGACGTACACCGGGGACGGCGCGAACGACCTGGCCAGCGCCGATCAGTGGCTCGACCTGCTGGCTGCGCGGAAGATCAGCTGGGTCAACTGGAACTTTTCCGATGACTTCCGCTCCGGAGCGGTCTTTCGGACCGGCGTATGCGGCAGCGGCCCCTACGCCGGCACCGCGCCGCTCAAGGAAGCCGGGGTGTGGGCCCGGGACCGCATCCGCAGCGCGGACGACTTTCCGACCCACTGACCGGGACGGTCGCCCGAACGGCGCGGCGGACTGAGCACACCGTCCGCCGCGCCGTTCGCGTCATCTGCCAACGCGTACAGCGGACAGGCGGCGGAACCCGCAGCCGGCCTGCGACGGTCACTGCCGGCCGAGCGCGATGACCGGCGGTCCGCCATCCGCAGTCGGATCGACAGGGCGTGGCGGTGGCGGCTCGATCAGCCAGCGCCCATGCCGTCCCGGAGACCGCGCGCATCGACGCGACGATCCGCCCGCCGGACTACCGCACCAGCCCGCGGTGGCGCATGATCGGGTAGAACGGGATCGGGGACGAGACAGGAACGGGGAGCGTGCAGCGGTGACGGCACAGCCGGGGACAACTGATCCGACGGCGGCAGGACCGTCGTTGTGGGCCATCAGCGACCTGCACATCTCCTACCCGGAGAACCGTGAGATCGTGGCGGACCTGGCGGCGCCCTCCCCGGAGGACTGGCTGATCGTGGCCGGCGACGTCGCCGAGACGGTCGCGAGCGTCGAATGGGCACTGGGCACGCTGCGGCAGCGGTTCGCGCAGGTCATCTGGTCGCCCGGCAACCACGAACTGTGGACGACCCCGCACGATCCGGTGCGGCTACGCGGCGAGGCGCGGTACACCCACCTGGTCGAGATGTGCCGGTCACTCGGGGTGCACACCCCGGAGGACCCCTTTCTGGTCTGGCCGGGTGCCGGCGGACCCGCCACGATCGCGCCGCTGTTCACCCTCTACGACTACAGCTTCCTGCCGCCGGGCACCGGCAACAAGACCGACGGGCTCGCGTACGCGTACCGTACCGGGATCGTCTGCACCGACGAGACGATGCTGCATCCCGACCCGTACCCGAGCCGGGAGCAGTGGTGCTGGCAACGGCTGGCCTACACCGAACAGCGGCTCGCCGAGGTGGATCCACGGTGGCCGACCATCCTGGCCAACCACTACCCGCTGGTCCGGGATCCGATGAACGTGCTGCGCTACCCGGAGTTCGCGATGTGGTGCGGCACCGACCGCACCGCCGACTGGCATGTGCGGTTCCGGGCGGCGGCGATGGTCTACGGCCACCTGCACATCCCGCGTACCACCTACTACGACGGCGTGCGTTTCGAAGAGGTGTCGGTCGGCTACCCCCGGGAGTGGCGGACGCGGTCCACCCCGCCGGGCCGGCTACGCCGGATCCTGCCCGTCGCGGCCGGCCTGCTGAGGTAGCCCGTCGTCGGCTCCGTCGGCTGGCGGCGCGTCGAACGCCGCCAGCAACTCGGCCGCGGCCTCGGCGGGGGTCGTCGCACCGGCGAGCACCCGGGCCTCGATCTGCGGCGTCAGCGCCGTGACCGCCGGATTGCCGCGCAGTCGATCGAACAGTCCGTCGCGGACCATCGCCCAGACCCAGCGCAACTGCTGCTGACGGCGGCGCCGGTCGAGCTCGCCGCTGGACCGCCGTCGGTCCTGGTGGGTGAGCACCTGCTGCCACACCTCGGCCAGCCCGACCCCGTCGCGGCCGCTGGCGGTCAGCACCGGGACGGACCAGTCGTCGTCCGCCCCGCGCAGCATGCGCAGTGCCCCGGCCAGCTCCCGGGCGGCCGCCCGAGCCTCGGCGGCGTGCGTACCGTCGGCCTTGTTGACCACGACGACGTCGGCGAGTTCCACGACGCCCTTCTTGATGCCCTGCAGTTGGTCGCCGGTGCGGGCCAGGGTCAGCAGCAGGAAGGTGTCGACCATCTCCGCCACGGTGGTCTCGGACTGGCCGACCCCGACTGTTTCCACCAGCACCACGTCGTAGCCGGCCGCCTCCACCACCACCATCGCCTCCCGGGTGGCCCGGGCCACCCCACCGAGGGTGCCGGCGGTCGGTGACGGCCGGACGAACGCCGCCGGATCAGTGGCCAGCCGGGACATTCTGGTCTTGTCGCCGAGGATGCTGCCACCGCTGCGGGCCGACGACGGGTCGACCGCGAGTACCGCCACCCGATGCCCGCCGGTGGTCAGCTGCGTCCCGAGGGCGTCGATGAACGTGGACTTGCCGACGCCGGGGACGCCGGTCACTCCGACCCGCCGGGCCTGCCCGGCGTGCGGAGTCAGCGCCACAAGCATCTGTTGGGCGTGTGTCCGGTGATCGGTGCGGGTCGACTCGACCAGGGTGATCGCCCGGGCCAGCCAGGCCGGGTCGCCCGCCCGTACCCCGGCGACGTAGTCGTCGACCGAGGGCTGGCGGCGTCGGACCCCGCTGGTCATCCGCCCTCGGCGTCGCCGTGCCCCAGCTGGTGGGACAGCTCGGTGAGCAGGTCGACGGCGGCCTCGGCAAGCACCGTACCGGGCGGGAAGATCGCCGCCGCGCCCGCCGCCCGCAGCCGGTCGAAGTCCTGTGGTGGGATCACCCCACCCACGATGATCATGATGTCGTCCCGGCCGAGCGCGGCCAACTCGTCGCGCAGCGCCGGCACCAGGGTGAGATGGCCGGCGGCGAGCGAGTTGACCCCGACCAGGTGTACGTCCGCTTCGACGGCCTGGCGGGCGACCTCCGCCGGGGTCTGGAACAGCGGTCCCACGTCGACGTCGAAGCCGAGGTCGGCGAAGGCGGTCGCGACCACCTTCTGCCCCCGGTCGTGGCCGTCCTGGCCCATCTTGGCGACCAGGATCCGTGGCCGGCGCCCCTCGGCGGCGGCGAACGCGTCGGTCGCCGACCGTGCCCGGTCGATGGCCGCCAGCTCGCCCGCCTCCTGTCGGTACACCCCACTGATCGTACGGATCTGCGCCGAGTGCCGGCCGTACACCCGTTCCAGCGCGGCGGAGATCTCCCCGACGGTGGCCTGGGCCCGGGCCGCCTCGACCGCCAACGCGAGCAGGTTGCCGGCCAGGTCACCACCACTGGCCGACGGCGTGCCTGCTCCGGCGCGGCCCAAACCGGCGCCGGCCGCCTCGGTCAGCGCGGCCAGGGCGGCGGTGCAGGTCCGCTCGTCGCGTTCGGCCCGCAGCTTCGCCAGCTTCGCCAGCTGCGCGGCACGTACCGCCGTGTTGTCGACCTTGAGCACGTCGATCGGTTCGTCGGCGTCGGGCCGGAACCGGTTCATCCCGATCACCGGTTGCCGCCCGGAGTCGATCCGCGCCTGGGTACGCGCCGCCGCCTCCTCGATCCGCAGCTTCGGCAGGCCCTCGTCGATCGCCTGGGCCATCCCGCCGGTTGCCTGCACCTCCTGGATGTGCGACCAGGCGCGTCGGGCCAGGTCGTGGGTGAGTCGCTCCAGGTAGAAGCTGCCACCCCACGGATCGATCACCCGGTTGGTGCCGGACTCCTGCGCCAACAGCAGCTGGGTGTTGCGGGCGATCCGGGCCGAGAAGTCGGTCGGCAGCGCGAGGGCCTCGTCGAGGGCGTTGGTGTGCAGCGACTGGGTGTGCCCCTGGGTGGCGGCCATCGCCTCCACGCAGGTACGCACCACGTTGGTGAACACGTCCTGGGCGGTCAGCGACCAGCCGGACGTCTGGCAGTGGGCGCGCAGGCTCAGCGACTTCGGGTTGCTGGCACCGGCGTCGCGGACCAGTCGGGCCCACAGCAGCCGGGCCGCCCGCAGCTTCGCGACCTCCATGAAGAAGTTCATGCCGATCGCCCAGAAGAACGACAACCGGGGTGCGAACGTGTCCACGTCCAGCCCGGCGGCCTGCCCGGCCCGCAGGTACTCCACCCCGTCGGCGAGGGTGTAGGCCAGCTCCAGGTCGGCGGTCGCGCCGGCCTCCTGGATGTGGTAGCCCGAGATGGAGATCGAATTGAACTTCGGCATCCGCGCCGAGGTGTAGGCGAAGATGTCGGAGATGATCCGCATCGATGGACCGGGCGGGTAGATGTAGGTGTTGCGGACCATGAACTCCTTGAGGATGTCGTTCTGGATGGTTCCGGTCAGTTTCTCCGGGGCGACACCCTGCTCCTGCGCGGCGACGATGTACAGCGCCAGCACCGGCAGCACCGCGCCGTTCATCGTCATCGACACGCTCATCTCGTCCAGCGGGATGCCGGCGAAGAGTTGCCGCATGTCGTAGATGGAGTCGACCGCCACCCCGGCCATGCCCACGTCGCCGGCGACCCGGGGGTGGTCGGAGTCGTACCCCCGATGGGTGGCCAGGTCGAAGGCGATCGACAGGCCCTTCTGCCCGGCGGCCAGGTTGCGCCGGTAGAAGGCGTTGGACTCCTCGGCGGTCGAGAAGCCGGCGTACTGGCGGATCGTCCACGGCTGAGTGGTGTACATCGTCGGATACGGCCCGCGCAGGTACGGCGGCACACCCGGCACGGTGTCGAGGAAGTCCAGCCCGGCGGTGTCGGCCGCGGTGTACAGCGGCGCCACCGCGATGCCTTCCGGGGTGTCCCAGGTCGGCTCGGGCAGCGCCGGACCGGAGCGGTGGGACCGCGGTTGCGGGTCCGGCCGTGGCCCGTCGGCCGGGTGCAACCTGGCGTGCGAGAAGTCCGGGATCATCGGGGCACCCCCAGATCGTCGAGCGTGGCGTCGAGCACGGCCAGGGCGTCGCATCCGGCGTACAGATAGTCGTCGACGTGGTCGTAGCCGGCCGGCCGGCCGGCTAGCCAGACCCGGCGGGCACCGGCCTTGGTCAGCGCGGCGGCCAGCGGTGTCGCGGTGGTGGCGTAGCTGGCGTCGGAACCGCAGACACAGACCACCGTGGACGGGTCGGCGGCGAAGGCGGCGGCGATCGCCGCCGGGTCGTCGACGGGGTCGCCGACCCGGGTGGTGTCGACGCCGCCGGCGGCGAACAGGTTCGCGGCGAAGCCGGCGCGGGCGCTGTGCGTCGCGAGCGGGCCCAGGGTGGCCAGCAGGACCGTCGGCCGGGTGCCGGTGGTGCCCAGATGTGCGTCGGCGCGGTCGCGGCGGGCCTCGAACCCGTCGGCGTAGTGCCGGCGGGGCAGGCCGCCGCCGGGTGCCGGCGCGGCCGGGGTACGGGCGAGCGGCCGCTCGGCCAGGTCCGGGAACTCGCTGACCCCGGTGATCGGAGCGCACCGGTGGGCCAGCTCGTCGGTTCGTCGTGCCCAGACCGCGTCGATGCGGTCGGCGATCAGTCCGTCGCTGAGCGCGGCCTGGACCCCGCCGGCCCGTTCGAGCTCGGTGAACCACTCCCAGGCGGCCGTGGCCAGGTCGGTGGTGAGCCGCTCGACGTACCAGGACCCGCCGGCGGGGTCGAGGACTCGGCCGAGGTGCGACTCGGCCAGCAGCACCGACTGGGTGTTGCGGGCGATTCGGCGGGCGAAACCATCGGGAAGTCCAAGCCGGGCGTCGAACGGCGCGACGGTGACCGAATCGGCTCCACCGATTCCGGCGGCGAAGCAGGCCACCGTGGTGCGCAGCATGTTCACCCATGGGTCGCGGGCGGTCATCATCGCCGCGGAGGTCACCGCGTGCTGCTGTTGCCGTCCGGCGTCGGGCACCCCGCACACCTCGGCGATGCGCGACCATGCCTGGCGAGCCGCGCGCAGCTTGGCGATGGTGGCGAACTGGTCGACGGTGGCCGCGTATCGGAACTCCAGCTGCGCGAAGGCGGCCGGCAGGTCGAGCCCGGCGGCGGTCAGGGCCCGCAGGTACGCCAGTCCGGTGGCCAGGGCGCAGCCGAGCTCCTGGGCGTCGCTGCCGCCCGCGTCGTGGTAGACGGTGGCGTCCACGGTGACCGCGCGCAACCGGGGAGACCTGGCGGTGTACGCCACCAGCTCAGCCAGCTGCGTCAGGTCGGCGGGTTGCCCGGTGCGTGCCTGCCAGCCCAGCGGGTCGGCACCGAGGTTGCCGGCCAGCGTGTCCGGTTCGACGCCGTTGCTCGCGGCGACCGCGAGCAACGCCTCGGCGGCCGCCGCCGAGGCGTTGCCGGCGTCGAGCACCACCGGGGCGAGGTCCAGGTGCACCCCGTCGAGGGCTTCGGCCAGCACCGCCGACGGTGAACCGGCCGCGACCAGATCGATCCAGAGCGAGGTGGCGCCGTTGGCGAGATCGGCCAGTGCTGCTTCGCGCACCGACTTCGGGTCCGGGTCGGCGTACCGCTGCCGTACGTCCCACCCGGCGACGGTCTCGCCCGGGTCGGTCCCGCCGGCGCCGCCGCCGTCGCGCCGGGCCCGCGTGCCCCGGACGAACGGCGGCTGACCCGGCACCCCGATCGCCGGTGGCACCGCTGGTCGATGGTGCACCGGTGCGATCCGGATTCCGTCGTACGTGGTGGTGGCCAGCAGGTCGTCGACCGACTCGGCGGGGGTGTCCGCGCGGGCAGCGCCCGATCTGCGCAGGACGCCGAGCGCGAGTCGCCGCCAGTCGTCCGGCGTCGCCGGCGGGAAGCCGGCAGTCAGATCCAGGCTCTCGGGTGGCACCGTCATGAACGGATGTTAAGGGTACGTTGCGTATTCGGTAGGAGCCGCACCCGTACTGTGACCACATCCACGACGCGTACCCACGTGTACGACGGCGATACCGGGCAGGGAAAAGGACCGGTTGAACGCCAGGTTCCTTCCCCAGGGAAACCCGTACGCGCACCATGGTCTGGTGGATGTCGAGGTGGTCGCGTCGCGGATCGAGCGTACGGATCCGCCGCAGGTTCGCGTACCGGTCGGGCCTTTGCCGTGGTCCTCCGTCAGGGGTGCCACGCGACGGGTGAGAGTGCGGCTTCGCACAGCACCTGGTCGATCACTGTGGATTCGGTGTACCACGCTGACACCCGACTCAACCACGCCACCTCGCCGGGGTAGCCGTCCGGCGGATCATGCGGCTCGGAGAAGTCCGGCCGCTGCACCGGCGTACCCAGGCGGGCCCGGCGGGTACCGGCGACGATCATCGCCGCCTCCACCAGCGCCGCCCGGTCGACCTCGTCGAGGTCGGTGGCTTCCGCCACCCGCCCGGCGGCTGGCACCACCCGGACGTCGATGTACGGGCGCAGCGCCAGTCTCCCGTCGCGGATCTCGGTGACCCGGCGGTGCAGGGCGTAGTCGATGTCGCGCAGCGCCACCCAGGCGCGGTGCGCGCGGCCGTCGAGGACGAGTTGCGGTTGCGCGGCGGTGACCGCCAGCCACAGCGGAGCCAGCCGCCGCCAGGACCGGTGCCGTCGCCGCCAGGACATCGCCCGGTCCACCGCCGGACCCCAGGTGGGCAGGGTCAGCCCGGTCAGCATGGCGAGGGCGCCGATGGTGACCAGGACCGCGGCGATCTGCGGTTCGCCGGCCGGCTGCTGGCCGAGCCGGTAGGCGATCAGGTATCCGGTCTTCGTCGCGCAGTAGAGCAGCGCGGCGGCGGCGCCGAACGCGGTGATCCGCAGTCCGCGTCGTAGCCAGCGACGTGGGGTGACCTGCGAGAACCGCCAGCAGAGCCGGGCCAGGTCGGCGGCGTAGAAGACGAACACGCACAGGTAGACGACCAGGTAGGCGGCGACCGCCGGTTCGGCGGCGTGCTCGACGACCAGGCGGACCGGCCGGTCGGCTGCCAATGTCGTCGCCCACAGGGCGGTGAGCAGTCCGAACACGACCGTCGAGGCGATGATCCGGATCCGGGCCCGGCGGCCGGCGACCGCCGGTGGCAGTGCCAGGAACAGCAGGAGGATCTCCGAGTTGGCGGCGACCGCCATGACGCCGGCATGGGCGAGCAGCTTCGCCAGGTTCGCCAGCCCGGTCGTGTCTTCCAGGATCTGCGCTACCGGCTGGATGGCGAAGGTGACGCCGGCGGCGAACGCGAAGAACGCGGACACCATGGCGCGCAACACCCGGTTGTCCGGATCGCGGCGCAGGTCACCCAGTTTGTACCCGAAGGCGAGCCAACCTGCCACCGAGCAGATGACGTACAGGATGGTGTCCATCCGAGGGTTACCGGGGCGGGGGTTCGAGTCCGTGCCGCAGCCGTGCCTCCAACGCGGCGTCGGTGCCCGTCGCGGGCGGTGTCCCGGTGGCCTGGTCGCTGGCACCCGACTCCCGCACCGCCAGCTCGAGCAGGATCGTCGCCATCATCTCGGCCTCCTGTTCCTCGCGGCGGCTGTACACCCCGGTCCGGTTGAGTACCCGGTCGACCATCCTCGGGCGCAGCGCTGGTAGTAGGAGCCTGCTCGCCTGTGGGTCGTCGAGGGCGAGGGCACGATGGTCCAACAGGATGTGACCGAGCTCGTGGGCGATGATGTGGTCGCGGTGCACCCGGCTGGTGTGTTCCTCGTAGGCGATGACGTGCCCGATGTCGGTGTACAGGGTCAGGCCGAACGGGGCACCGGCCGGCATCGGCATGCCCACGAGGGTGATGTGCTTGCCCAGTACCTCACCGACCCGCTGGCACAGCTGCGCGGCGTCGAAGGGCCGGGGGATCTCGAGGCCTCGGCCCTGAAAGTGGCGTAGCCGGCTCAGGCAGGTCTGGCGCAGCGGCGATGACCTCATGTCCGTGCCTTCCTCGCCTCGGTCCGTCCGTCGCCACCGCATGACGATCACGGGTTGTGGTGTCGGTCGGCGGCGTCGCCGCTGTTGCCGTGCCGCAGCTCCAGGGCCTGCACCACCCGGTCGAGGATGTCTCCGACCGCGTCGAGGTGCTCCTCGGGCAGCGTACTCAACCGGGTCGCCACCGCGCGGACCTTGAGATTGCGCATCGCCTGCAGCGCGTGCAGGTCCCGCTCGATCTCGCCGGACCTGCGGCGGTCGAAGAAGTAGGCGGGGTCGACGTCGAAGAAGTCCGCCAAGGCTTCCAGGTGTTCCTTCGTGGGATTCGTCCGCCGACCGGTGCGCAGCTGCCAGATGTACACATCGGAGATGGATCCGCCGCGGTCGCGGATGGCATCGGCGGCCTCCCGCGAGGTGTAGGGATCGCGGCCAGCCGGCCGGACCGTCTCGAACAGCAGGTTGAGCCGGTCGGCCAGGGTGGATCCGGCCGGGGGAGTGGTGCCGCCGCCCGTCACGGCTACCTCCGTCGGAGATACAGCTAAGATTGGTCGCTGCTCGGCAGCCAGCTAACATCAGTTGGCGGCCGAACGCAGAGTCAGTATACGATCACGACCTGAGGTTGACCAAGCCCGTTCGGCGGCAACCTCGATGCCGCTGGTGCGGTGAGGGGCGCGGAACGGGGGCGCCCCTCACCGCACCAACTGGTCACCGTGCCACTGGTCAGCCCGACCATCCTGCTCACCTCGATTGGCTGTCCACTCCGGAAAAGTTCGCCCCGCCGCAGGCGATGACCCAGTTCGACGCCTACGGCGGCCCATTGTGGAACGTGCAGCTGTCGGCGGCATCGCTGACCGCGATCCCGGTGCCGATCGTCTTCGTGATCGCCCAGCGGCAGTTCATCGAGGGTTTGGCGCACACCGGTCGCTTCCGATGACTCCGCCTGGGTCCGGGAGGCCGAGGTGCGTCCGGGCGGCGGCGATTGCCTCCGGCGTGTCGGGAAAGACCCGGCCGGGACCGTCGGGTCGCGACAGCATGCCGAACGCGGCGAGCGCCTTGCGATGTTCGGGCCGGACGCCGGACAGATAGACGGCGGTGCCGCGCTGCTCCAGCCGCTCCACCACGTCGCGCAGCACCAGTGCGCCGGAGGCGTCAATGGTGGACACTCGCGACATCCGTAGGATCACCACCCGCACGTCGGCGACATCGGCGAGTTCCAGCAGGAACCGGTGCGCGGCGACAAAGAACAAGGGCCCTTCCAGCCGGTACGCCACGATGTGCTCGGCGAGCAGCGTCCGCTCCTCGGTGCGGTGGTCAGCGGTGTCCAGCGGCACCCGGTCCAGCCGTACCGCCTGGGCGATCTTGCGAAGGGCCAGTCCGCCGGCCACGACCAGTCCGACCAGCACCGCGGTGACCAGGTCCAACAGCACGGTGGTCGCCGCGGTGAGCGCCATCACCAGCCCGTCGGAGCGTGACGCGCGGGCCAGCGCCGCCAGCGCGCTCACTTCGACCATCCGGATGGCGGTGGCGATCAGCACCCCGGCCAGCGCGGCCAGCGGTATCTGGCTGACCAGCGGGGCCGCCACGAGCAGGATCAGCGAGAGGATGAGCGCGTGTGACAGCGCGGCCAACCGGGAGCCGGCACCGGCCCGGACGTTGACCGCCGTCCGGGCGATCGCCGCAGTGGCCGGCACGCCGCCGAACAGCGGCGTGACCAGATTGGCGACGCCCTGGCCGAACAGTTCCCGGTCCGGATCGTGTCGTTGCCCGACCGACATGCCGTCCGCGACGGTGGCCGACAGTAGACTCTCCAACGCGGCCAGGGCGGCGACCGCGATCGCGGCGGTCACCAGCGCGGGCACCGCCGCCAGGTCCAGGAACCCCAGCGACGGTGCGGGCAGGGTGGCCGGCAGCACGCCGATGGTCGCCACCGGTAGCCCGGACAGGACCGTTACGGCGGTCACCACGACGACCGCGAGCAGGGAGAACGGCATGGTGGGTCGCCACCGTGCGCCGCCCAGCATCGCGGCGGCCACGGTGAGGGCGATCAGCAGGGACGGCCATTGCGGCTGACCGGCGAACGCCGTCACCGCCCGCCCGGCCAGCGCCAGCACCCGCTCGCCGTGGACGTCCACGCCGAGCGCGGCCGGGATCTGCTGCAGCAGGATCACCCCGGCGATGCCGGCCGTGAAGCCCTCGATCACTGGGGCCGGCAGGTAGCGGACAGCCTGTCCGGCCCTGGCCAGCGCCAGCAGGATCAGGATCAGCCCGGCCAGCAGCCCGACGGTGAGCACCCCGCCCGGCCCGAACTGCGCCACGATCGGCACCAGCACGACCGTCATCGCCCCGGTGGGTCCGGAGACCTGCAGGTTCGATCCGCCGAAGACCGCCGCGATCGCACCGGCCACCACGGCGGTGGTCAGTCCGGCGGCGGCGCCAAGCCCGGAGGCGACGCCGAAGCCCAGGGCGAGGGGCAGCGCCACGATCGCCACGGTCAGCCCGGCGAGCAGGTCCCGGCCCGGCTGGCGGCGCAGGGCCTGCCAGTCGGCTGTCTGCGGCAGCAGCCGGCGTGCGGTGTTCACCGACGGCCCGCCGCGCCGTCGGTCGACGCCTTCCGCAGCTCGACCAGCAACTCGGTCTGGTCGACCAGCATCTCGGTGAGGATCCGCCGGGCCGCCCGCATCAGGTCGGCGACGTCCGGCCCGGCCAGCGCGTAGGTGACCGCAGAGCCGTCCCGGCTGGAGACCACGATGCCGGCCCGGCGCAGCACCGCCAACTGCTGGGACAGGTTCGACGCCTCGACGTCGATTTCGGCGAGCAGTTCGCGGACCTGACGAGGGCGCTCACCGAGCAGTTCGAGCACCCGGATGCGGACCGGGTGGCCCAGCATCCGGAAGAACTCGGCCTTCTTCTGATACAACGGCACGGACATATGACCAATTGAAAACTTCTTCAAGCTGAGACAGGTGGGTGGGGGTCGGTGCAGTGCAGCAGGTCACTTCGGTCTGGTCGCGCCATGCGCTATGAGCGAAATGGGATAGGTGTCGGTCGATCGATCTGGCCTACGGTGAGCGACGCCGGTCGACACCAACCCGGTGCCGCGGCCTTCTTCAGGGAGCCATGCCATGTCGACACAACGCACCGCCCGGGCGATCCTCGCGGCGGTCACCGTCATCCTCTCGCTGATCGGTGCTCAGGTCGTGGCTACCGCGCCGGCCTCGGCCGCGGTGACCACCATCTACTACGACGCCAGCCGGGCCGGCCAGTTCGCGACAAACTTCGCGCAGGCCGCGCAGATCTGGAACAGCAGCGTGAGCAACGTTCGGCTGCAGTCGGGAAGCCCCGCGTCGGTCGTCATCTACGTCGACAGCGGCTGGCCCCGCGCCTACGTCACCCGGCTGGGCGCGGGCCGCATCTACATGGGTACCCAGGCAGTGGACCAGGGCTACGACCGGACCCGGATCGCCACCCACGAGTGGGGACACATTCTCGGACTACCGGACCGGCGCACCGGGCTCTGCTCCGACCTGATGTCCGGGAGCAGCGCACCGGTTTCCTGCCGCAACTCCTACCCGAGTGCAGCCGAGGCCGCCCGGGTCGACCAACTCTTCGCCAGCGTCGCCGTCGCCGCGACGGTCGCGGATGCTTCCGTCGACGGCCGTTCCTACGTATGGGCCGGCAACTGAACTGACGCGTGGTCCCGCCATCGGGACCGCCGATGGCGGGACCACAGTTGTTCAGGCGCCGAGCGCGAAACGGTCCAGCACCGTCGGGGCGACTTCCGGGGTACGCAAGTCGTAGACGTAGCTGGTCACCTCACCGGCGCCGGTGTCCAGGACGGAGAAGACCGAGTAGTCGTTGCTCTGCACGAACGGCAACGGCGTACCGGCCGGGTCGGTCAGTGGCGCGACCGTCGGCAGCTGCGGCTCCAACCCGCCCGGGTTGCCCTGAGCGAGGTAGTTGTCGGGGTTCCACGGTGCCGGCGGAACGGGCCGGAACCGGCCGGACAGCGGGTGGAAAGCGCCATACGAGTTGCCCACGTTCGACGTCTCCAGGTAATGGGTGCCGGAGTCGGCGGTGAACCGGTTCCACAGATGTGAGTGGCCGTTGAGGACCAGGTTCACCCCGGCGGACTCCAGCAGCGGGGCGACGTCGCGGGTCAGCACGTTCTCCGTACGCGGGTAGTCGTACCGGATTCGGGTGTTGCCGGCGGCGTCGGTCTCCTCGGTGCGTACCGGATCGGTGAACGGCGGGCTGACGTTGTCGCCCAGCCCATGTGGGCCCTCGTGCAGCATCACCACCGTGTACCTCGCATCCCGGAACTGCTTGCTGGCCACCTCGCGCTGCAACCACTTGTACTGCCTGCTGCCGACGCCGATCTCCTCGAAGATGTGCGAACCCCAGCCCTGGGCGAGCGGGTCACCGACGGTCGCCGGCGCCTCGGTGTAGCGGGTCCGCTGCCAGTTCGTCGGGTCGGCCGCGATGCCGGTGCTCCGCCAGATCCGGGTGGCGTACAGCGAGATCAGCCGGACATCCCCGACGGTCGTCGCGTAGTAGCGTTCGTCGCCGCCACCGCTGGTCGGCAGGGTGAAGATCTCCTCGTACGTCTCGGTGTTGAACGAGTTCTCCAGGATCCAGCGTTCCCTGATCTTCGGATCGTTGCGCGGGTTGACCTGCTTGGCGACCTTGCGGTACGCCGCCTGGGCCACCGCGCGCGGCACCGGCGCGTTGAACGACTCGTTCAGCGTCGGCAGCCCACTGCGGCCCTGGACCTCGTGGTTGCCGATCGCCGGAAAGATCGGCGCGTGCTGCAGGATCTCACCGCCGGAGTAGGTGACCCCGTTGACGGCACGCGATGCCCGGCCCTGCAGGGCCGGGAAGAACGCGCCACCGCGCTGGTCGTCGAACCACTCCGAGGCCCGGTCCGGTACGTTGACCAGGTCACCGGCGAGGAAGACCGCATCGATGCGGCCGACCGTGGCTACCGCCTGCTGCAGGTTGGCCGGGGTGTTCGGCATCGACTGGTGGTCGCTGGTCAGCAGAATCTGCTGCGCCTGGCCCTTGGCAGCCGCCGGTGCCAGCGTGTAGGTGCCGGAAGCGACCAGGGCACCCGTCTCGATCGACACCACTCGATACGGTGTGCGGCTGCCGACACCGAGCCCGCGTACGGTCGCCTCGTGTCGCCAGATGCGCCGGCGGGTGATCTGCGTCGGCGGGTTCGGGATCTGCGACGCCGCGTCCTCGGCGGTGCGGGACAACTCCCCGGTACGCGCGGTGAACACCCGTACGCCGCGGATCTTGCCGCCGGTGGCGGCGGCCCGCAGCTCGGCCCGGTTCAGCTCGTCGGCGCGTTCGCCGACCACCACGACGTGGTGCCGTCCGGCGAACTCGGTCAGCCAGACGACCCGTACGGAGTTCTTCGTCGGCAGTTGCAGGTACGGCTCGGTGAGCAGGACCGGCCCGGTGCCGACGCGGGCGGTCGCCCCGGTCGGTGCCACCGCACCGAACAGTATGGTCAGGATCGCGACAATCACGGTGAACTGCCAGATCGATCTGGGCACGGTGCCTCCAGGCTGCGGGGATCAGACGAGCCGGAGCATCGCCGCCGCAGGTGAACAGCACCGTCGGGGGATTCTGACCGGCGGGTGAACGACACACCAGCCCTGTCAGCGGTGGACCAGCCCGCCGCCGACCTCGATCACCTGACCGGTGACTGCGGCGGAGTCAGAGCCGGCCAGGAAACGGACCGTGGAGACCAGGTCGTCGGGGTCCAACCGGCGCTGGACGGCCTGCCGCTGCAGGATCACGGCGTCGACCGCCGCCTCGTCGACCGGCTGGCCGGCAGCGAGTTCACGCTCGCCCTCAGTGCGGATGGCGCCCGGGGAAACGGCGTTCACCGTGGTGCCGTCGGGTCCGAACGCGCGGGCCAGCGAGCGGGTGAGACCGACCAGGGCCGCCTTGCTGGACACGTACGACGGTCCGGACGGGCCGCCCATCCTGACCGTCGCCGAGGTGATGTTGATGATCCGGCCGTCGCCGCGCGCCCGCATCCCTGGGGCGAGAGCCTGCGAGAGCAGCATCGGGGCGGTGACGTTCACCGCGAAGGTGGCCTCCCACTCGGTCAGTGGCAGCTCGCCGATCAACACGTTGGACGCCCGTGCGGCGTTGTTGACCAGTACGTCGACCGGGCCGGCGGCCTCGGCGAGGGCCAGCACCTCGGTGGCGACCGACAGGTCCGCCTCGACGATCCGGGTCCGGGCGCCGGCTGCCTGGCACCGGTCGGCGACGGACTGCGCCTCGTCCGGCGCTGCCAGGTGGTGCAGCACCAGGGTGAGGTCGGGTGCGGCCAGACCGACCGCGATCGCCGCGCCGATGCCGCGCCGGGCCCCAGTCACCAGGATCGTCCTGCTCATCTGCGTCGCCCGCATGAGTTGATCGTGCGGGGACGATCCGGCCGAGTCAATGGCACCGCGCCGCCGCCAGCGCCCCGGTGTCTGTTTCACTCTGATCCCGCTGGGGGATCAAAATCCCGTAAGGGGATCAGACCAAATCGGGGTACCGGTGGGTGGGGTTTCAGCGGGTTGTCAGGCCGAGGGCCGTCGCGAGTCGGGCGACGCCGGCCGCTTGCGGTCCGCTGCGGGCGATGTCAGCCACGACGGTACGGGCGGAGGGCCGGCAGTGGATCTCGGCCGGTGCGACGCGGTCGGCTTCGACGAGCCACCGGCCCGCCGTTGCCAGGTCGCCGGTGTCGAGGTGGGCTCGTGCGGCGTCGACCAGGTACGCGGCCCGATGTTCGGCGGGTAGCCGTAGCCAGCCGTCGCGCCGGACGATCGCCGTGTGCCGGTCGACGGCGTCGGCGGGGTCGTCGAGGGCCACGGCGGCCGTGACCTGGGCGCATTCGACGGCGGCCGGTCCGAAGCTCGCCTGCCGGTAGTCCTGCCCGTCACCGACCTGCCCTGCGACCTCGGCCGTCTGCTTGAGTAGTTCACTGGCGCTGGCGTGGTCGCCGCAGCCTGCAGCGGCGAGCCCGGCCTGCAGCAGCAACGTCCCGTACACCGACCGGCACAGGTTGACCGCATTCCACCGACGATGGTGAGTTGACCGGGGCTGACCGGCCGGGTGCCCAGTCGGGCTGCCGCTGCCGCTGCCGCGTCGAGCTGGGTGGCCGCGTCGTCCGGCCGGTTGTCCCGGGAGGAAGCGGCGGCTGCCGCCATCATCAGCCAGCCCCACACCGCTAGCTCGTCCGGAGTGGCTCGGGAGATTCGGGGCTCGACGCTGTCAGCGGTGGCGATCGCCAGCCGTTCCGCGTCGGTCAGCCGGCCCTGGCGCAGCAACAGCCATGACATGCGCTTGACCGTCGTCGCGCTGAGCAGCTCGTCGCCCGCGGATGCGGCAGCGTCCTGGGCGGCGCTCACAGCCTGGTAGGCGAGGTCGACCGCCCGTACCTGGATCAACAGGCTGCTGGTCAGGTCATAGGTGCGGGCCAGGGTCCGGTGCGCGGCAGGCCTGTTGGCGTCGTCGGCGTTCTCGACGGCGTGCCGGGCTCCGGCGATCAGTGGTGGCAGCACGGCCAAAGCGGCGGCGTAGTCGCCCCGGTGGTAGGCGCGGTCCGCCTCGGCCAGCCGACCCGGCACACCCGCCGCCGGCAACGCCGGCACCTCGTCGGCGATGTACCCGGCCGGTCCACGCGCAGGGATCAACACCCGACGCAGATCGAGCAACGCCAACGGACGATGACCGGGCTCCCGGCGCGCCGCACCCGTGCTCGCATCCCCGAGCAGAGTCGTCGTCGGTACGCCCAACGCCCGCGCGATCGCATGCAACGTAGCGATCCGAGGCGTCGTACGCTGATTCGTCTCCAGCTTCCGGATCGCCTCCGTGCTCACCCCGGCCGCCGCCGCAAGTTGCTCCTGAGTGATCGACTGCCGGCGCCTGACCTGCTCGATGTTGTCGCCGATGGTGGCCATCGGGTAGCCCTTCCCCGTCAACGGTCTGGACAGCGGCACACCAGCCCACGAACCCGGCACACCACCACACCAGACACTACTCCGTCCACCCTGCCGCCACCCAGAACCGCCGATAGAGCCGGATGCGTTGCCGCTGCGGTCCGGGGGACTGCGGTGCGCTTGCCCCGCATCAATACGATGTGGCGGGGCCGTGGCCAACAACGGAGGTCGGGTGTGGATGATCTTTCGGCGGTCGTCTTCGATTTCGACGGACTTCTCATGGACACCGAGTCGACGCTGGTCGAAGGATGGCGGGCGGCCTGGGAGTTCTACGGGCTCGAGCTGGAGTTGGATCAGGGCTTCTGGCCGGGCGACGGCGGCGACTGCACCGAGCACCGGCTCGACCGGCTCGCCAGCATGGTGGGCCCGTCCTTCGATCGGCTCGCCTGCCGGAACAGATACGACGCGTACCGCCGGCAGATGCATGCCTCGATGGACTTCTGTCCCGGGATCTGGCAGTGGTTGGCCGATGCCCGGATCCTCGGCCTGCGATGCGCCGTGGCCAGCAGTTCGCCGCTGAGTTGGGTGGGTGAGCACCTGAACCGGGTTGGTGCCTTCGATTGGTTCGACGTCGTCGCGACCGGCGACGAGGTGCCGGCACCAAAACCCGATCCAGGTGTCTACCTGTTGGCGCTCGCCCGCCTCGGTGTCCCCGGTCGCCGGGCGGTGGCGGTCGAGGACACCCCACACGGGATCGGCGCGGCCGCCACCGCAGGCATGGCGACCGTCGCGATCCCGAACGTCTTCGTCGATCCCGCCCGGGTCGCCGCGGCGGATCTGGTACTCCGCAGCGCAGCCGAGTCGTCGCTGACCGACGTGTTGAACAGGCTTGCTGGTCCGACGACGCCCCGCCCTCGGACCGGCCCGTCGGTACCTACCGTCGCCTAGCTGGACGTAGCCGCGGCGCGGGCCGCTGCGGCGTCCGGGGCGGCCAGCGCGGCCTGCGCCAACTGCTGGCACTGCGCCAGGGTGTGGGCGGCGAGCGCGGCCCGCACCGCCGGCACCGAACGGGCCGACATCGACAGGCTGGATACGCCAAGACCGGCCAGGACCACCGCCAGGGCCGGGTCGGCCGCTGCCTCGCCGCAGACACCGACCGGCTTGCCGAGGTCCGCACCCGTCTTCGCGCAGGTGGCGATCAGCTCCAGCAGCGCCGGCTGCCAGGGGTCCAGCAGGTCGGCCAGGTCGCCACACATCCGGTCGGCGGCGAACGTGTACTGGCTCAGGTCGTTGGTGCCGATGCTGAGGAAGTCGACGTGGCGCAGCAGCGCCCCGGCGCGCAGCGCGGCGGCCGGCACCTCGACCATCGCGCCGACCATCGGCAGTCCGACCGCCCGGGCAGCCTCGGCGAACTCGGCCGCCTCCGCCGGGGTGGTCACCATCGGCGCCATCACCCACACCTCGGTACCGGTGGCCCCGGCGGCCTGGGCGATCGCGGCGAGTTGGGTGCCTAGCACCTCCGGCCGGCGGCGCGCGGTGCGCAGGCCGCGTACGCCGAGTGCCGGATTCGGCTCCTCGCCAGCGTGCAGGAACGGCAGCGGTTTGTCGGCCCCGGCGTCCAGGGTGCGGACCACCACCTTGCGTGCCCCGGCGGCGGCAAACACCTCCGCGTACGCGGAGACCTGTTCGTCATGCCCGGGTGGCTCGGTCCGGTCGAGGTAGAGCAGCTCGGTGCGGAACAGCCCGACCCCTTCGACGTCGTCGACGAGATCGGCGGCGGAGCCGATGTTGGCCAGCAACGCCACCGGATGTCCGTCGGCGGTGCGGCCCGGTCCGCTGGTCGAGGCCAGGTCCGCCTGCCGTTGTCGTTCGAGTCGCAGTGTCTCGGCGACCGTGTCGGCGTCCACCCCGGCCGTGACCGCCCCGGTGGCACCGTCGACGGTGATCAGGGTGCCGTCCGGCACGTCCAGGATGGCGGGGCAGCGGACCACGGCCGGCAGCCCGAGCGCGCGGGCCACGATGGTGGTGTGGCTGGTCGGCCCGCCGGCACCGGTGACCAACGCGAGCACCCGGGTCGGGTCGAGCCCGGCGGTGTCCGCCGGTGCCAGATCGGGCGCGCTCAGGATGAACGGCACCCCCGGATCCGGTACGCCCGGCATCGGCTGGCCCAGGCAGACGGCCACCGCCCGGTCGCGCAGGTCGTCCAGGTCGGCGACCCGTTCGGCCAGGTAGCCACCGGCGGCGGCGAAGGCGGCCCGGTGTTCGGCGAGCGCGGCGTCGATGGCGTGCGGGGCGTCCGCTCCGGCGTCGACCCGGGCGGTCACCGCCTCCCGCAGCACCGGATCGTCAGCCATCATCACCTGGGCGCGCAGGATCTCGGCGGCCGTCGGATCGGTGGCGGTGTCGGCCCGGCGACCGAGCTCGGTGGCGACCGACGTCAGCGCCGCCACCGCCCGCTGCGCTTCGGTCGCCGGGTCGTCGACCGCGACCGGATCGGGTAGCCGGGGCGCGGCGGCGACCCGGTACACCGGGCCGGCGGCCCGCCCGGGGCTGACCCCCAGCCCGGTCAGCGGTTCAGGCATGGCCGGCTGCCGGGGCGCCGGCACCTGTGGCCTCGGCACCGGCGGTGTCGTCGGCCGCGTCGAGGTCGCGAGCCAGCAGCGCGGCGAGTTCGTCCAGGGCCGCCTCGGCACCATCACCCTCGGCTTCCAGGGTGACCTCGGTGCCCTTCTTCGCGCCGAGCGACAGCACCGAGAGCATGCTGCGGGCCGGTACGGCCGGCCGGCCGGCGGTACGGATGGTCACCGGCACGGGTGCGGTGGCGGCGGCCGCGACGAACAGTGCGGCCGGCCGGGCGTGCAGACCGCTGGCGGATCCGACGGTGACGGTACGGGTAGGCATGGCTCGCCTCCTTCTTGTCCCTGGTGGGGTCAGGGCTGGCTGGGTCCCTGGGGTCAGGGCTCGATGGTGACTTTGATGGCTTCGCCGCGGGCTACCACGTCGAATGCGTCCACGGCCTGGTCGAGCGGAAGCCGGTGGGTGATCAGGTCGGCGACCGGCACGGCACCGCTGGCGATCAGCGCGAGGGCCTCGGCGTTGTGCGCCGGGCTGGAGCCGTTGGCGCCGACGATCGTCAACTCCCGGTAGTGCACCAGGTTGGAGTCGCAGGCGATGATCGGCTTGTCCTTCGGTAGTCCGCCGAAGAAGCTGATCCGACCTTGCCGGGCGGCCATCTGCAGGGCCTGTTCCTGAGCGACGCCGGCGGCGGTGGCGGTGATGACCACGTCCGCGCCGCGCCCGTCGGTGAGTTTGCGGACCTCGTCGACGACGTCGGTCTCGCCACCGCAGACGGTGGCCTCGGGGTAGACCAGCCCGGCGGCGAGATCGAGACGGTCCCGGTTGACGTCGACCAGGAAGACCCGGGCGGCGCCGCGCGAGCGGGCCAGCCGTACGTGCAGGCAGCCGATCGGGCCGGAGCCCATGATCACGACGTCGTCGCCGTCGCCGACACCGGCCAGGTTCTGGCCATTGAGTACGCAGGCCAGCGGTTCGGCGACGGACGCCTCCGCGTAGCTGACCCCGTCCGGGATGCGGTTGAGGCCGTCGACCGCGAGCACCTTGGCGGGCACCACCATGTGCTCGGCGAAGCCACCGTCGTAGTGGTAGCCCATCGACTCCTGGTTCGGGCAGACCGTCATCCGGCCGCGCCGGCACTCGGCGCAGGTGCCGCAGGGAATCGCGGCGATGACCTGGACGCGGTCACCGGCCTGCCAGCCGGCGACGTCGGCACCGACCTCGACGACCTCACCGGCGATCTCGTGCCCCATCACCCGGGGCGGTGAGATGTGGTGGTGGCCGAAGTTGCGGATCTTGACGTCGGTGCCGCAGGTCGAACAGGCCCGGACGCGGATCTTGACGTCCGTGGGGCCCGGCTGCGGCTCCGGTGCCTCCTCGATCCGTACGTCGCCGGGGGAGTGGAACCGGACGACCCTCATGGGGAGCTCTCCTCTCGCACCGGCGCCAGCAGCCGGAGTACGTCGTCGGTCTCGGTGGCCTCGCGAAGCTCGCGGGCCTTGTCGGGGTCGAGCAGGATCTCGGCGAGCGCGGCGAGCAGCTCGATGTGGCCGTCACCACGGGCGGCGATTGCCACGCAGACGGTGACCGGTGCGCCGTCCCAGTCGACCCCGTCGGGGAACCGTAGGACGGCGAGCGCGTCGCGGCGTACCGCTTCCTTACTGGCCAGGGTGCCGTGCGGGATCGCGACACCCTCGCCGACGTAGGTGGAGACGGAGCGCTCGCGTTCCAGCATCGCGGCGACGTACTCCTGCGTCACCGCCCCGGTCTCGACCAGGACCTCGCCGCAGCGGCGGATCGCCGCGATCCGGTCGCCGGCCTGCTCGTTGAGCCGGACGGCCCGGCGCTCGAGCAGAGCGCCGGGGTCCAGTTGCGGGTCAGCCATCGAGCTGGCTGCCCTGTTGCACGGCCGCGACCAGTCGGGCGATCGCCGGGTCGCCGATGAAGATCTGCACCGGGACGATCACCTTGCCGGGGGCGCTGCCCCGGGCCCGCTGGGCCAGGCCCTGATGGCAGACGATGACGTCGGCGTCGTCGGGGATCGAGTTCACCGGGGTGTGCTCGACCGTGACCTGGTGCTTCTTCAACTGCTTACGCAGCTGACTGGCGAGCATCACGCTGCTGCCCATGCCGGCGTCGCAGGCGACGACGACCTTGCGGATGTCCTGGGCGTTGATGGTGGCCATGGGTCACATGCCTCCGTGGTCGCGGGTGGGATTCAGTAGGTGGTCGGAGCGGAACGGGAGGTGTGCGCCTCGGTACCGACCTCGGCACCGGCCGGGTAGTCCGAGGTCGCTGCCTGTGGACCGGTGCTCTCCTCGATCGGCTCCTTTCCCTCACCACGGCCGAAGCCGAGCAGCACCGAGGCGACGGCGAAGGTCACCGCAGCGGAGATGATCACGCCAAGCAGGACCGGGAACCAGCCGCCCCGGGGGGTGACCGCCAGGTACGCGAAGATGCTGCCCGGTGACGGTGTGGCGACCAGCCCGGCGCCGGTGATCATGAAGGTCCAGACTCCAGCCGCGCCGCCGGCGATCATGGCGAGGATCAGCCGCGGCTTCATCAGCACGTACGGGAAGTAGATCTCGTGGATGCCGCCGAGGAAGTGGATGATGATCGCGGCCGGGGTGCTGGCCCGCAGCAGCCGGGGGCCGAAGAGCAGGAAGGCGACCAGTAGGCCGAGGCCCGGGCCAGGGTTCGACTCGATCATGAACAGGATCGACTTGCCGTCTTCAGCTGCCTCGGCGACACCCAGCGGACCGAACACCCCGTGGTTGATCGCATTGTTGAGAAACAGCACCTTGGCCGGTTCGACCAGGATCGACACGAACGGCAGCAGGCTGTGGGTGACCATCCAGTCGACTGCGGAACCGGCGGCATCGGTGGTGGCGCGGACCACCGGGCCGATCGCCAGGATACCGACGATGGCCATGACACCGCCGATGATGCCGGACGAGAAGTTGTTGATCAGCATCTCGAAGCCGGAGGGAATCCGGTCCTCGATCAGCCCGTCGAACAGCTTCAGCAGGTACGCCGCCAGCGGGCCGATGATCATCGCGCCGAGGAACATCGGCACGTCGGAACCGACGATGATGCCGACGGTGGCGACGGCGCCGACGACCGCACCCCGCTGGCCGTGCACCAGCCGGCCGCCGGTGTAGCCGATCAGGATCGGCAGCAGGCTGGCGATCATCGGGCCGACCAGCTCGCCCATGGTCTCGTTGGGGAACCAGCCGGTGGGGATGAACAGCGCGGTGATCAGACCCCAGGCGATGAATGCCCCGATGTTGGGCATCACCATGCCGGCGAGGTAGCCGCCGAATCTCTGGACAACGGCCTTGACCCCGGTGCCCTGCACCTGGGGGGTGTACTCGGTGGCCATGGTCAGCTGCTCCTTACGTATGTGGGGGGTTGGGGGTAGGTGATTGGTGTCGGGTCACCGAGGGAGGGTCACCCTGGGTGGCGGCTGTTGGAGGTCGTCCGGACGCGGGTGCAGACGTACCGCGTGCCGGCGTAGATCAGCCGGTCCGGGCATCCGACTGCCCGGCAGGCTGACCGCCGCCGCGCCCCAGGCCAGCCCTTCGGCCAGGGCGGCCGGCCCGCTGGCGCCAGCGGCGAGGAATCCCGCCAGCAGCGCGTCGCCGGCGCCGACGGTGCTGCGCGGCCGGTCGACCGGTGAGTCCCCGGTGCGGACGCCATCGGCGTCGACCAGCACGGCACCGTCGGCCCCGAGGCTGGCGAGTACGGTGCCGGCACCCCAGCCGCGAACCTCTTCGGCGGCGCCGACGACGTCGTCGAGGGTGGGCAGTCGCCGTCCGACGGCCTCGGCCAACTCCTCACGGTTGGGCTTGACCAGGGCGGCACCGGCCTCGGCGGCGGCCCGCAGCGGCGGCCCGCTGGTGTCGACCGTCAGCCGTAGTCCGGCGGCGACCAGCCGCCGGCACAGCTGCGTGAAGGCGTCGACCGGCAGTCCCGGCGGGAGGCTGCCGCAGACCACCACCCAGTCGGCGCGACCGGCGGTGTCCAGTAGTCGTGTGGTGATCGCCTCGAATTCGCCCGGGCTCAGGTGCGGACCGGGTTCGTTGACCTTCGTGACGGTTCCGTCGGGCTCGGCCAGGGTGAGGTTGGACCGGGTCCGTCCGATGATCGGCACGGTGACCACCTCGACGCCCTCGGCCGCCAGCAGCCGGACGAGTTGTCCGCCCTCGTCGCCGCCGCACGGCAGTACCGCCACCGACGGCACGCCGTTTGCCAGCAACGCCCGGGACACGTTGACGCCTTTGCCGCCGGGGTCGAGTCGGGCACCGGTGGCCCGGATCACCTCGCCGCGGACCAGGTCGTCGATCTCGACGGCCCGGTCGAGGCTCGGGTTGAGCGTGAGGGTGAGGATCATGCCCGCACCACCCGGGGGCCGGCGGTCT
Organism: Micromonospora sp. LOL_023; assembly: GCF_048060115.1. Lineage (NCBI taxonomy): Bacteria > Bacillati > Actinomycetota > Actinomycetes > Micromonosporales > Micromonosporaceae > Micromonospora > Micromonospora sp. LOL_023. The sequence goes on along the minus strand of NZ_JBHMIM010000008.1, from coordinate 26,356 downwards.
CCACCTCGGCGACAAGGTCCTCGTTGAGTCCGGCATCGGTGATCAGCAGATCGATGTCGGCCAGCCTGCCGAACCGGGCCAGGTAGTCGTTGCCGATCTTGGTGTGGTCGGCGAGCACGATCGACCGGCGCGCGGCACCGATCATCGCTCGTTTGACGGCGGCCTCTGCCGGGTCCGGGGTGGTCAGACCGCGCTCCACGGAGCAGCCGTTGGTGCCGAGGAAGGCGACGTCGACGTAGATGTCGGCGAGTGGACGCAGCGCCCAGTCGTCGACGGTCGCCATCGTCCGGGCGCGCACCCGCCCGCCGAGCAGCAGCACGTGCAAGTTGTTTCGGACGCTGAGCGTGGTGGCCAGCGCTGGCGAGTTGACCACCACGGTGAGCTCCCGGTCGGTCGGCAGTACCTGCGCCAACCGGGCGGTGGTGGTGCCGGCATCCAGGATGATCGCCCCTTCTTCGGGCAGCTCGGCCACTGCGGCCTTGGCGATCCGTTCCTTCTCGGAGGTGAGGACGGTATCCCGGGTGGCCAGCGCTGGTTCGAACCCGATCCGTTCCACCGGGATCGCCCCGCCGTGCACCCGGCGCAGCACTCCGGCCCGTTCCAGGCTGGTGAGGTCACGCCGGATGGTCTCCGCAGTCACGTTCAGTGACTCGGCGAGCGCGGCCACGTCGACCCGCCCGTTGGCCCGAGCGAGCCGGGTGATCTCCTGCTGTCGCTCCTCGGCGTACATGTGGTTTCACCGCCGTTTCATTTTGCTTCAGGTTTGTTTACGCCCGAGTCTGTTGGATGTCAATACCTCGGCCGGAAGAACTCTGATCTTGACCACTTGGATGACCTGCGGGTTCGCCGCTAGAAGCAAGCCGGTCCGGCCCGTGCCGCCCGCCGGGCAGCGACGGACGGCTCAAACTGATGCCATGGGAGTGTGGAAGCCGCCGCGACCGGGGTGGGGCTGACCGGCCGGGCCGTGGCCGTGGCCGGTGGAGCTGGACCTGCTGCGCCGGACGGCATCAGTTGATGGCTGCGGATTCGAGCTGACCGCGCGCGAGCTCCCGTTGGCGGAGGACCTGTTGCGTCATCCACGCCAGTTCTCAGCCGGGAGCAGATCCTCGACCGGGTCTGGGAACTGTCCCACGATCCCGGCTCTCGAACGTGGTCGACGGGTACGTCGGCTATCGGCTGAACGCCGACTGCTGAGGCCGTCAGTCGTTACCGCGGCGGGCCAGCAACACCCGGTTGTCCAGGTGCTGCCACACCGTGTCGACCTCGCGGAATCCGGCCTCTTCCAGGGCCGCGCGTTGCAGCAGGTATTCCGCACTGGCTTCGCGCCGGGCACGCCAGGCGAACAGCTGTTCGCGTTCGGCCATCAGCTCGGCCATCCCGGGTTGATCGGCGACAGCGCGCCACCAGTCGCCGAAGTTCTCCGCCCCGGGTGCCGCCATGGCCTGGTCGTACCAGCGGCTGCCGGTCGTCTCGGCCAGCGCGCGGAACGTCGGCAGTCGTGCCGGGTAGGCCATGTGGTCGCCGTTGAGGACGATCCCACCCGGGTTGATCAGCTGGTGAAGCTGGCGGTAGAGCCGCACCAGGTCCTCGGCGGGCAGGTAGTGCAGCGCGGTGGTGCTCAGCACGGCGTCGACGTGCTCGACCGGCAGTCGGCTGGTCCAGTCCGCCGCGGTCAGGTCGGCCTGCAGCCATTCTACCCGTCCGTCCGCGTCACCGATCGTCTCCCGGCCGAGGCGTAGCAGTACCGGGTCGAGATCGACGGCGATCAGCCGTGCCGTGGGTAGCCGGGGCAGCGCCCGTTCGGTGAGCGAACCCAGACCGCAGCACAGATCGACCACGACGGCGTCAGCAGGCAGTGACTGGGCGGCGACATCGAGCATCACGTCGAAACGCTGCTCCCGGTAGGGCAGGTAGACCTCCTGCTGTTGGTCCCAGCGCTGCCGCCAGGCCCACCATGGGTTGTCGTCGGTCTTCATCCGCTGCACGTCCCTCGTCTCCTGTGGTGTCTCGGACCAGCCGGATCGATCTTCGCAGGTGCTACCTGGACGCGTCGTACCCAATAGAAAACTGACTATTTATTGCAAAAGCAATACTTGGATGGCTTTTGCCTGTTAAAAACCTTTTGGCGGTTCAGTAGCGATCACCGGAGGCTTCCATGACCACGCCCACGCTGCAGCCCGCTGCACAGCGGGAGCCGACGCCGGGGTGTTCGCGCCGTTACGACGCGGCCAAGCGGGTGATCGATCTTGTCGTCGGGACCGCCGCGTTGATCGTCGCGGCCCCGTTGATGGCGATGGTCGCCCTGGTCATCGTCTGCACGCTCGGTCGGCCGGTGTTCTTCCGGCAGGTCCGGCCGGGCCGGCGCGGGGAACTGTTCGAGATGGTGAAGTTCCGGACGATGCGGGTGGTCGATCCGCAACGCGGCCTTGTCACGGACGCCGACCGGTTGACTCCGATCGGTCGCTGGCTACGCGCGGCCAGCCTGGACGAACTGCCGGAGCTGTGGAACGTGCTGCGGGGCGAGATGAGTCTGGTGGGGCCACGGCCGCACCTGGTCAAGTACCTCGACATCTACACCCCCTGGCAGGCCCGCCGCCACGAGGTGCGCCCAGGCATCACCGGCCTGGCGCAGGTGCGTGGCCGCAACGAGCTGGCCTGGGAGGACAAGTTTGCCTACGACATCGAGTACGTCGACAACCGCAGTCTCCGGCTCGACCTGCGAATCATGATCGAGACCGTACGCGTCGTCCTACGACGCGAGGGGATCTCCGCCCCGGGCGCGGCGACCTGGCACGAGTTCACCGGCACGGCCGGCCCGGATCCGGCTCACCGGTCCGGCGTAGGCGCGCCGGGCGGATCACCACGACCCGGGTCCCCAGAGCTTCAGGTAGCGTCCGACCATCGAATTGGTCTGCCGGGGCACCTCGAACTGGAAAAAGTGCCCCGAGCCGACCACCTGGCCGGTGACGGCGTCCGCCACCAGCTCCCGTAGCCGACCGTAGTCGGCGAACGGAGCGGGACCACCGATGTAGAGCAGGCGGCGCCCCCACGCGGTCAGCGCGGCGTCGCCACCCGCCTCGACGAATTCGGCCAGCCCGTCGAGGGTGGCGGCGGCGACCGCGTCGTCCGGCCGCAGCATCTGCTCGATCGCCCAGTCGACCAGGCGTGGATCGGACTCCGGGACGAAGAACGATCGGATGATGTCGATCCTGGCCTGGCGTGGATCCTCGCCACGGATCGATTCCGCCAGGGCGGCGACCTGCTCAGACGTGCCCGGCGGCACCGCGACCGACGAGTCGAGCAGCAGCAGCGAGGAGACCCGGTCCGGCACCTCGGTGGCGGCGGCCAGCGACCAGACCCCACCCATGCTGTGACCGATCAGCACGACGTCGTTCATGTCCAGCTCGACCATCAGATCCCGCAGGTCGGTGCCGAGTTCCGGCACCGTGAACCCCCGTTCCCCGGCAGGGCTGGCGCCGTGTCCCCGCATGTCGACCGAGATGATCCGGCGTCGCCAGTTGGCCAGGTGGGCGGCGATCGGCTTCATGAACCGGTGGTTGCAGCACCAGCCGTGTACCAGCAGGACGTCCTGTCGACCTCGACCGGTCTGCCAGTAGCGCATCCCGGCGGCCGTGCGTTCGTGACTCATTCGGCTGGCTCCCCTCGCTTCGGCGTTGGACCCGTCCCCGATACGGTCTGTAATCAGTATGCAGCAACGAGTCATGTTCGGCGAGTGGGTGCTGTCCGGGAAGCGGGTTCACCCGTGACGGGTGATCCGATACGCCGGCAGCCGGGTCACGCTGGCGTATGTCGCGGGCGGGCTCGTCGGCGTCCGGACGGGACGCCGGCGGCCGAACGAGCTGTGTGGGAAGGAGGGGCGGTGGTCGACGGCATCAGCAGCTTCTTCGACTCGCTGGGCGACGACGGTCGGGGGCGGCTCCCGCCGGCCGCGACCGGCACGATCCGGTTCGACATCGTCGGTCCCGCCGGCATCCGCACCTGGTGGGTGACGTACCGCGACGGTCACGCGGTGGTCGGGCGGAGCCCCGAGCGGACCGACTGCACCATCGAGGCACCGCAGGGGACCTTCCAGGCGTTGGTCGACGGCCGGGAGAACACGGTCTCGCTGCTGTTGCGCAACGGCGTATCGGTCAGCGGCCATCTGCCGCTGTTCCTGATCTTCCGGCGGCTGCTGCCGCTGCACGCGGACAGCGCGGGGCGGCAGGCGGCCGCCAGCCGGATCATCGAGCCCCCGCAGCCGAGCACGGCCGCGACGAAGCCGGTGAGCATCCTCTACGGCAACCTGTTCATGATCAGCGACCGGCGGGGCGATATCGAGTCGGTGCCGTACGCGCCTTTCGGGCTCTTCTTCTACGACACCCGATTCCTGTCCCACTGGCGGCTGACGCTCGACGGTCAGCGCATGCACACCCTGTCCATCGACGACCTGCAGTACTTCGAGTCCCGGTTCTTTCACGTGCCGGGGGAGCCGACGCACTACGTCGACGCCGACGTCTCGGTGTTCCGGCACCGCTGGGTGGGCGACGCGTTCACCGAGCAGATCGCGGTCTTCAACCACCGGGAGGAGCCGGTACGGCTGCGCCTGCGTGTCGACGCTGCCGCCGACTTCGCCGAGGTCCTGGAGATCAAGGACGGCTACCACACCGACCGGGAGATCGTGGTGACGGTCGAGCCCGACGCGCTGCGGTTCCGATACGAACGCGACACCTTCTTCCGCGAGACGATCCTGTCCAGCAGTGAGCCGGTGCGATTCGATCCGGACGGGATGACCTTCGAGCTGCACCTGGACGCTCAGGACACCTGGTGTACCGACCTCACCGTGAAGACCTTCGTCCGTGGTGCCGGCAACCGGGACCTGCGGGAGAGTCTGCGCAGCTACGCTGAGCGACCGAAACCCGAGGTGAACCGGGAACTCGACGAGTGGGTTGCCCGGTCGCCCCGGCTGACCTGCGACTATGAGCCACTGCGCGCCTCGTACCGGCGGAGCGTGATCGACCTGGCGGCCCTGCGGTACCCCGGGGTGAACTTCCGCGAGCTGCTGCCCGCCGCCGGCATGCCGTGGTTCATGACCTTTTTCGGCCGCGACAGCCTGTTCAGCTGTCTGCAGGCCCTGCCGTTCCTGCCCAGCACGGCGGTCCCCGCGTTGCGGATCATGGCGCTCGCCCAGGGCACCCGGGAAGACCCGTTCCGTGCCGAGCAGCCCGGCAAGATTCCCCAGGAGAGTCGGTACGGCGAGTCGGCACTGTTCAACGAGGTCTCGCACGCCGCCGACTTCTCCGCCGCCGACACGACACCGCTGTTCCTGGTGCTGCTCGACGAGTACGAACGGTGGACCGGCGACACCGACCTGGTACGTAGCATGGAGTTCGAGGCACGGGCGGCCCTGCACTGGATCGACCAGCACGCGGACCTGGTCGGCACCGGGTACGTCTGGTATGGACCGCGCCGTACGCGCGCCGGGGTCTTGAACCAGAGCTGGAAATGCTCGCCGGGTGCGATCAGCTTCCAGGACGGGCGCGAGGCCGACTTCCCGCAGGCCACCTGCGAGATCCAGGGCTACGTCTACGACGCGCGAGTTCGGGCCGCCCGGCTGGCCCGGCACTGTTGGGGCGATCCAGCGTTCGCCGATCGGCTCGAACAACAGGCGGCAGAGCTGCGTGAACGGTTCAACCGCGACTTCTGGATCGCGGAGCGCGGCTACTTCGCACATGCCCTACAGGCCGACGGTGAACAGGTTGACGCCCTCACCTCCAACATCGGACACCTGCTCTGGAGCGGTATCGCCGAGCCGACCAAGGCGCGTTCGGTGGTTCATCACCTGATGAGCCCGCAACTGTTCTCCGGTTGGGGCATCCGAACTCTGGCCACCGACGCGCGCCGGTTCAACCCGGTCGGCTACCACACCGGCACCGTGTGGCCGTTCGACAACTCGTTGATCGCCTGGGGACTGTGGCGCTACGGGTACCGGACCGAGGCGGCCCGGGTGACCTGCGCGGTGCTGGAAGCGTCGCGGTACTTCGACGCGCGGCTGCCGGAGACCTTCGCCGGCTATGACCGTTCCCTGACCAAGTATCCCGTCCCCTATTCGGCCGCCGGGAGCCCGCATGCCACCTCGGCGGGCGCGACGCTGCTGTTCCTGCGGGTACTGCTCGGTCTCGACCCGTACGGCGATGACCTGATCATCGACCCGGCCGTGCCCGAGGGGATGGGGCACATCGAGGTGCACGACATTCCTGGCCGGTGGGGTCTGCTGGACGCCCTCGGCCGGGGCCGGCACGACCTGACCCGTCCCCGGCGCCGCAGTCGTCGTCCCGGTGACCCGCTGCGGGCGGAGTTGTGACACCGGGCGACAGCGGCGAAGGAGCCGCCATTGTCCGGGATGAGGCGCCGGCGATGGACACCGTCGCGTCCACGGCGCGCTGGCACAACTGGTCCGGTGGCCTGGCCTTCGAGCCGGCGGTGGTGGCACGGCCCAATTCGGTCGCGGAGCTGCGCGAGGTGCTGCGCCGAGCCGCCGACCGCGACGCGACCGTCCGTCCGGTCGGCGCCGGGCATTCCTCCACCCCGCTGGTCCAGACCGACGACGTGCTGCTCTGCCTGGAAGGGCTGCCGGTCGGTGTGCTCGAACCGCCGCGCGACGGCCAGGCATGGGTCGGCGCCGGTACCCGGCTGCACGAACTGGGCGAGCATCTGCGCCGCTACCAGCTGGCCATGCCGAACCTCGGTGACGTCGACACCCAGGCCATCGCGGGCGCCATCGGTACCGGCACCCATGGCAGCGGTCGAGGGCTGCCCAGCCTGTCGGCACAGGTGACCGGGGTGCGGCTGGTGACCGCCGCCGGAGATCTGCGCCAGATCGACGCGGGGCACGACCCCGAGCTGCTGTGGGCCGCCCAGGTCTCGCTCGGCATGCTCGGGGTCTTCACCGCGGTACGGACCAGGGTGGTGCCCGCGTTTCAGGCCCGTCGGCGTGAGTGGGGGCTTCCGGTCGACGAGTGCCTGGCCGCTTTCGAGGACCTGTTGACGGTCAACCGCAACGTCGACTTCTACTGGTACCCGCGCCGCGACGACGCGCACCTGCGCACCGTCAATCCGGTTGACGACGATCCAGGGCCGGAACGGGTTCCGGCCAGCGGGTGCACCGAGGACCGGGTCGGACCCAGCGACGCGGCGTTGATCAAGCGGCGGGCGTTGCGGTTCCACGAGACCGAGTACTTCGTTCCGGCATCGGCCGGTCCGGCCTGTTTCCAGGAGGTCAGGCACCGGATCCGGACCCGGCACCGGCACCACGCCGCCTGGCGGGTGCTGTATCGCTACGTCGCCGCCGACCGGGCGTACCTCAGCCCCGCGTACCAGCGGGACAGCGTCACCATCTCGATTCACCAGAACGAGACGCTGCCGTACCGTGAGTTCTTCGCGGATCTGGAGCCGATCTTCCTGGCCCACGGTGGCCGGCCGCACTGGGCGAAGATCCACCAACTGGAGGGGCGGGCGTTGCTGTCGCGCTACCCGCAGGCACAGCGGTTCCTGGCCGTACGCGAGCGACTCGACCCCGACCGTCGTTTTCTCAACGGCTATCTGTGCCGCCTGCTCGATCTCTGACGGTGCAGACCGGCCTATGATTGCCCGGTTCTGTCACGGGGTAGTGGCGGGACGGTCCCGGCATCGAGGCACGCCACGATCCGGGCACCCGACTTGTTCCTCGGACCGGAAACCAGGTGCGTGATGTCGTCTCCTACCGTCGGTGGTCCACCAGCGGCCGATCCGTCTGGGCACGGTAGCCCGCCCGCGGGAATTCCTCGTCGGGTGCTGATCGCCGTCGCCGCGGTCGCGGTGGTGCTGGTGGCGGCGACCGTCGTGGCGGTCGTGGTGGACTCCCTGCGGGTGGGCCACGGCTCCGGCGGTGACCCCGACGTCGCGTGGACGGTGCAGGTGCCGCGTGACGGGCGGTCCGAGGCACGGCTGGAGGTGCTCGACGGGGCCACCGATCTCCAGGTGGTGGCCGGTGACCTCGGCGATCAACTGCTGCGGGTCGCGACGCCGGACGGCGGAGCGGTGCGGCCGCAGGTCACCGAATCCGACGGCACGGTACGGGTGGGGCTGGCGGAAACCGGCTACGGCGGGGCGGGTCCGGTGGAGATCACGGTGCACCGCGAGGTGCTCTGGTCCGTACGCGTCCTGGGTGGGGCGACCGGGCAGCGGATCGATCTGACCGCTGCCCGAGTATCTCAGTTGGATCTAGCAGGCGGGACAAGCACAATGGACTTGTTGTTGCCGCCGCCGAACGGTACCGTCGAGGTCCGGATGTCCGGTGGCGTCAGCACCTGGCGGGTCGGCGTACCCTCGCAGATCCCGGTCCAGGTGCGGCTGGGATCGGGTGCCGGCAGCGTCGCGTTGGACGGCCAGCGCAGCGAAGGCATCGGTGCCGGCGAGACGTTGACGTCACCCGGGTGGGACAAGGCTACCGACCGCTACGACATTGACGCCGTCGCCGGGGTGTCCGATCTGACCGTGACCAGGAGCGGCTAGCGGTCGAGGGTCGCGGTGCCGGTACGGCTCGGCAACTGGGAGTAACTGGCGTGGGTGAGTGTTTCCGCGGGCTGGCTGCTCCCGGCGGACTCGAGGGACTTCTCCGGGGCCGGGAACGCCGGCAGATGCCGGTCGGCCCGCCCGGCGAACAGCGCCACCTCGTAGGCGACCGAGTCTATGTCGGACTCGGCGTCGAACAGCGCGGCGATGATCGCGCCGCCCGGGGTGGCGGCGATGAACAGGAACGCCGCTCCCATCTGGACGACGATCTGCCGTACCCGGCCGGTATCGGCGTGCTGACCGACCGCGACGGCCAGGGCGCGTAGCCCTGCCACCACGCCGGACAGTTGTTCCCCCAGATCGTGGTCGACCCCTCTGGACCAGGCCAGGAGCATGCCGTCGGGGGAGAGTGCCACCGCTTGCTGCGCCTGGGGCACCCGTTCCACCAGATCGTCCAGTAGCCGGGAGACATCACCAGTGGTGACCACGGGGTATGCCATGAAGGGTCTCTCTTTCGGTCGGTGCGCGTTCCCGGGCAAACAGTACCCCCGACCGGACCCGTCAGGCTGTTGCGGCACGAATCACCGCAGTAGATTTCTGATACACCGTGGACCTGCGGGCGGCGCCACCGGCGAGCGGGACGACCAGCGGGGTGCCGCTCGCCGGGTCGTCGATCACCATGACGCGCAGGCCGAACACCTCCTCGACCAGCTCCGGAGTCAGCACCTGGGCCGGCACACCGCTGGCCAGTACCCGGCCGTCCTTCATCGCGACCAGGTGGCGGGCGTACCGGGCGGCCAGGTTGAGGTCGTGCAGCACCATGACGACGGTGCGGCCACGCTCTCGGTGCAGCCGGTCGACCAGTTCGAGCACGTCGATCTGATGAGCCAGGTCGAGGTACGTCGTCGGCTCGTCGAGGAGCAGTATGTCGGTGCCCTGCGCGAGTGCCATCGAGATCCAGGCGCGCTGCCGCTGCCCGCCGGAGAGGGTGTCGACCGGGTGTTCGGCCAGCTCGCTGAGGCCGGTCCAGGCCAGTGCCTGGGCGACGATCTCCTCGTCGGCGCGTGACCACTGTCGCAGCCAGCTCTGGTGCGGCTGACGGCCGCGTACGACGAGGTCGGCGACGGTCAGCCCGTCCGGCGCGGTCGGCGTCTGTGGCAGGATGCCGAGTCGACGGGCTACCTCCCGGGTGGGCAACCGCTGGATCCGTTCGCCGTCGAGCAGCACCTCGCCGGCGGCTGGCCGCAGGAGCCGGCCGAGCGCCCGCAGCAGGGTCGACTTGCCGCAGCCGTTGGGCCCGACGATCGCGGTGACCGAGCCGTCGACGATGTCCAGGTCCAGGTGGGGGACGACGACCTGGTTGCCGTAGCCCAGCCGCAACGCACGGGTCTGTAGGCGTGGTCCACCAGCCGCCCGACCGGATTGCCTGCCCGTCGTGGCCATGGCCACCGGCAGCTCGGTGAGGTTGGTCATCGGGGCTCCTCAGCTCACGGCGGACACTGCCATGAAGGGTAGCCTTACCAAAGGTTTGATTCCAGCCCGTGCACTCGACCACAGTGGCCGATGAGCTATGTACTCTCGGTGATGTTGGTGGCCGATTCTTCGTGCGAAAACCGCTTGGCCTGCCCGTCTGCGGGGGTGCTCTGGTTGCGCAAGGTGACTTTCGCCGATGGCGAAGCTTGCTTGTCCGCGTTGGCGAACCCTTGACGCCCGTCCGTGGCGCCCAGTAGCGTCTCATCATTAGAACCTAGAACCACAATATGAGTCGCAATGAACTGGGGTTGACCATGAGATTGCGTACCTTGCGGGTGGCCGGCGTCGCGTTGCTGATCAGCGCGGCTGTCACGGCCTGTTCGGAAAATCAGGAGCCGGGTGCCGGACCTGCCGCACCGGAGGAGACGACGTCGATCGACTTCGGGGTCGGCGTCGACCCCGCCTACTCACCCATCTACCTGGCGGACCAGCAGGGCCTGTTCAGCGAGGCGGGCCTGGACGTCACCGTCACGCAGTACCAGGAGGGCACCGGCGGACTCGACGCGATCCTCGCCCGTGAGGGCCAGGTGACCGCCAGCACCGAGTCGAGCCTGCTCAACCGGGCCACCCGGGGCGATGTCAAGGGCGTCGCGGTCTTCTCCCAGTCACCCGACTTCATCAAGCTCGTGGTCCGTGACGAGATCGTGGAGGTCGCGGACATCGCCCGGTACGGCGTGGTGACCGGGACTGTCAACGAGTACGCCACCAACAAGATCCTCGACACCTACGGGATCAGCCGCGACGCGGTGGAGTTTGTCACCTCGTCACCTGCAGAGATGCCGGCGCTACTGCAACGCGGCGACATCGACGGGTACATCATGTGGGAGCCGTGGCCGGCACGTGGTGTCGCCGGCGGCGGCAAGATCCTGCTGACCAGCGGCGACGTCGGATACGTCTACAACCTGATCATCGGGGTCGACGGTGCCTGGTACGAAGCCAACCAGGAAGCGGTCCGCACGCTCGTGGGTGCGGTAGCCGACGCCTGCGACCAGATCACCGCCGACCCGCAGGCCGCCGGCACCGCCACCGAGACCGCCATCCAGGTCCCGGCCGCCGAAGCTGTCGACCTGCTCACCGGAGTCCAGTGTCAGGTCCGTGACTTCACCGACGAGGACCTGCAGCGGTACGCCGAGATCGCGCAGTTCCAGCAGGACAGCGGCATCGTCACCGACCCGGCAGACCCGGCTGCGGTGATGATCCGGGGCGTAGCGTGACGGAAGAGGCGACGGCGCCGCCGGGCCGCGAACCGGTTTCCGGTACGCGACCCGGCGGGTCGCCGGTGCGGGTGCAGGACGTCGATATCCGGTTCGACGACTTCGTCGCCGTCTCCGGGGCTGCGCTGGATGTCGCCGCCGGTGAGTTCGTCTGCCTGCTTGGACCGAGCGGATGCGGGAAGTCGACCCTGCTCAACGCCATCGCCGGGTTCGTTCGCCCCGCCGCCGGCCAGGTCCTGTGCGATGGCGAACCTGTCACCGGTCCCGACGTCGACCGGGGCGTGGTGTTCCAGAGCGCCGAGGCGCTGTTCCCCTGGCTGACCGTACGGCAGAACGTGGCCTTCGGGCCGCGAATGCGTGGCGTCGCCCGTAGCCGTCGAGCCGCGATCGTTGACCGCTACCTGACCATGGTCGGGCTCAGCCTCAGCGCCGACCGGTTCCCCGGCCAACTGTCGGGTGGCATGCGCCAGCGTGCCCAACTTGCCCGGGTCCTGGCGAACGAGCCGTCCGTGGTGCTGATGGACGAGCCGTTCGGTGCCCTGGACGCGCAGACCCGCCTGGTGATGCAGGTCGAACTGGACCGGATCTGGCGGCAGTCGAAACCCACCATCCTGTTCGTCACCCACGACATCGGCGAGGCGATTCTGCTCGCCGACCGGATCGTCACGATGACCGCTGGCCCGGCGGCCCGGATCAAGCAGGTGTACCCCGTCGATCTGCCGCGCCCACGGGAGTTGACCGACCCGGCCGCTGCCGGACTGTTTCGCGCCCTGCGGGCGGACATCGGCGCCGAGGTAGCCCAGACCCTGCGTGCCCAGGGGCTCGACGACGGGCACGGCCTGAACGGAGGTGCCGGCTGATGGCCGTCGAGGTGCGAGACCCATCCACGACCAGGGCGACCGACCGGCCCCGGCGCCGGCGCTCGCCTGGCCGACGCCAGCAGACCAGGATCCTGCTGTCCGTGCTGTCCGTACTGCTCGGTGTGCTGATCTGGGATCTGGTCAGCCGCAACTACACCGCGTTCTTCCTGCCCTCGCCCCGGCTGACCTGGCAGGGCACGGTCGAGTTGGCGGCAAACGGGACGCTGTGGGACTCGATCTGGGCGTCGAGCCAGCGGATCCTCAGCGGCTGGGGACTCGGGGTACTGGTCGGGATCCCGGTGGGCCTGCTGATGGGGTGCAGCAGGTGGTTACGGCTGATGCTCGACCCGTACATCCAGTTCTTCAGGTTCATCCCGCCGATCGCGTTCGTCACCCTGGCGATCATCTGGCTCGGCCCGGGCGAAGCATCCAAGATCGCGCTGATCTTCTACACGACGGTGTTCATCGTCGCGCTGAACACCCTGGCCGGCGTACTCGCGGTCGACGAGCTGAAACTGCGGGCGGCGCGGGCGTTGGGCGCCGGGCCCGCCCGAACCCTCGCCTCGGTGATCCTGCCCGCCACGGTGCCGTACGCGGTCACCGGAGCCCGGCTCGCCATGGGTAACTCGTTCCTGACCATCGTCTCGGCCGAGATCGTCGCGGCGCAGAGCGGCCTGGGTTCGCTGATCTGGACGGCCCGCAACTATGCCAAGACGGAGTGGGTCTTCGTCGGCATCATCGCCCTGGGCCTGCTCGGATACTTCTTCGACTGGGTGCTGCGAACAGTGGCCCGCACCACGCTGCGCCGCTACGGCGTCACGTTCTGACGGCGTACACCCCACAGGAAGGGCTCCACATGCTCTGCATCGGCGTCGACATCGGCGGCACCTTTACCGACGTCATCGTCTACGAGCCGGGCACCGCCCGGCTCGCCGAGGCCAAGACGCTGTCCACCCCGGCCGACCCGGCCGCGGCAATCCTCGACGGGCTCGCCAAGCTCGGCGTGTCCCTGTCTCGTGCCGGCCGGTTCGTGCACGGCACCACCAGGGTCACCAACGCCCTGTTGGAAGGGGCCGGCGAACCCGTCGCGGTCATCACCACCGAGGGCTTTCGTGACGTGCTGGAGATGGGGCTGGGACATCGCCCCCGGCTGTACAGCGTCAAGGAGACCGGCCGACCCGCGCTCACCCCCCGCCGGATGCGCCACGCCGTGCGGGAACGGATCGCCGCCGACGGGACCGTCGCGGTGCCCCTCGACCTGGACCAACTGGATGAGGTGGCGGCCCGGGTGGCCGCCGGAACCGCCCGTGCGGTGGCGATCTGCTTTCTGCATTCGTACCGCAATCCGGAGCATGAACTGGCTGCCGCCGAGCGCATCAGCCAGCGGCACCCGGACATCTCCTGCAGCGCCTCCGCCGACGTGGTCCCGGAACACGGCGAGTACGAGCGGTTCGCCACGACGGTGCTCAACGCCAGCGTCCGTGGAGCTGTCAGCGACTATCTGTCCGGTCTGGGTAGCACCCTGTCCGCCAACGGCTACCACCATCCACTGGCCATCATGACGAGCAGCGGCGGCGTGGTCTCCACCGATCAGGCGGGACGGCTGCCGATCAACCTTGCGCTGTCCGGACCGGCCGGCGGCGTGGCGGCCAGTGCGTACGTCGCCGGGCTCGCCGGCTTCGACAATGTCATCACCTGTGACATCGGCGGCACCAGTACCGACGTCTGCCTGATCAAGAACGGCGCGCCGTTGATGACCAACCACGGCACCATCGCAGGCCATCCGAACCGGACGTTCCAGATCGAGATCAACACGATCGGCGCCGGCGGTGGCTCGGTCGCGTGGCGCGACCTCGGTGGCGAACTGCGGGTCGGCCCCAAAAGCGCGGGTTCCGACCCTGGACCTGCCTGCTACGGCCGGGGCGGTCAGGAGCCCACCACCACCGACGCGCACCTCCTCGTCGGCCACCTCGACCCGGACGGTCTACTCGGCGGCGAGGTCGCCCCCGACGTCGACGCCGCCCGCGCCGCCCTCGGCCGCCTCGCCGCCCAGTTCGACGGTGAGCTGAGCGAGACCGAGCTCGCCGACGGCGTTCTGCGCCTGGCGACGGTCAAGATGACCAGCGCGATCAAGGAGATATCGGTCGCCCGCGGACACGACCCGCGCGACTTCGTGCTGATGCCCTTCGGCGGCGCCGGCCCCATGCACGCCACCGCGCTGGCCGACGAACTTGGCATCCTGCGGGTCCTGGTACCGCCGGTACCGGGCAACTTCTCCGCCCTGGGTTTTGTCACCGCCCGGGCCCGGCACGACCACGTCCGTACCGCGCTGGTGGCCGCCGACGCGGCCGGGCTGAGCGCCGTCCGCGTCATCGTCGACGATCTGCGGGAGACCGCCCGCAGCCAGCTCAAGACCGAGGAAGGAGTGGAAGCCGACCAGGTCAGCTTCCGGTTCTCCCTCGGCATGCGGTTCCGCGGCCAGAGCTTCGACCTCGCGGTGCCGTTCGACGAACTGCCCGACCGGCCGACCGACCTGGTGGCAGCGTTTCACGACGCCTACCGGGAAAGGTACGCCTACCTGCGCTCGGACCATCCGACCGAGATCGTCAACTGCCGGCTCACCGCGTTCGGACCGCAGCCGGCGGTCACCTTCGCCGCGCCGGCCGTCGGTCCACCACCCACTCCCGCCAACACCCGGATCTGGGGTCCACAGGGTTGGACGGACGCGACGGTGTGGAATCGCCCGACCCTCACGGCCGAGCACCAGATCACCGGGCCGGCAGTGGTACGCGAGAGCGGCAGCACCACGGTGATCGGGGCCGGCTGGCGTGGGCGGGTGGACCGGCACGGCAACCTGCTGCTGGAGCGGAGCTGATGCCCGCCAGCGCACCGGCGTTCGACGCGGTGCTGCTGAGCCGGGCCGACGAGACGCCGCACCAACCGCTGTTCACCTTCGCCGGGCAGCCCACCGTGACCGCTGCGCAGTACGCCGAGCACGTCGGGCGGGCCGCCGCCGTTCTCACCGCCGCCGGTGTCGGCCGGGGTGACCGGGTCGCGGTCTGGTCGGAGAACAGTCTCGCCTGGCTGATCCTGCTGGGCGCGGCGGCCTGGCGCGGTGCGGTACTGGTGACCCTGCACCCAGGCCTGACCACGCCGGAGCTGTTGTCTGCGCTGCAGCGCAGCCGCCCCGCAGTGTTGTTCGCCGCACGGCGGATCCGGGACCGGGACGTGTCCCAGACAGCCAGTCACGTCACCGACCTGCCGGTCACCATGATGGAGACGGAACTCGGTGGTTCCGTTCTTGCCGGACAGCCCGGTTGGACCGACCGGCCACCGGCGCCGGTGGCCGACCCTGACCGTCCGCTCAACGTGCAGTTCACCTCGGGAACCACCGGGGCACCGAAGATGGTGATGCTGACTGGCCGCAATCTGGTCCGCAACGCGACCTGGACCGCGCAGGCCGCCGGCATCCGGGGCGACGACCGGATCAGCTGTCCGCTGCCGTTCGCCCACGCGGCCGGGCTGAGCAGCGGCGCGGTGCTGGCCGCGGTCACCGGTGCCCACCTGGTGTCGGCGCCTCGGTTCCACCCGGACGTCGTGCTCGACGGTGTGGCCCGGCACCGGTGCACCGTGCTGCAGATGGTGCCGACGATGGCGACCATGCTGGCCGACCGCCTCGACGAGCGTCCCGGCCTCTGGGACATCTCGTCGTTGCGACTGGGTTTCCTCGGTGGCGCGTTCTGCCCGCCCGGACTGCGTCAGCGGATCCGACAGGCGCTGGGACTGTCGCGGTTGGCCGTGGTCTACGGCCAGACCGAGGCGGGGCCGACGATCAGTGTCGACCCGGACGATGGCAGCTGCCGACCGGCCGGTGAGACGGTCGGCCGGGTCCTTCCACCGCTGCGCGCCCGGATCGTCACCGTGGCACGGTCCGACGAGGAGGCGGCGCACCCCGCCAGCGTCGAGGGTGAACTGCAGGTACGCGGCGAGTCGATCACCCCCGGCTATCTCGACGACCCGGCTGCCAACCATGAGGCGTTCACTGCGGACGGCTGGCTGCGGACCGGCGATCTGGGCCGGTTGGCCGACGACGGCACCCTCACCTTGACCGGTCGGGTCAAGGAACTGATCATCCGGGGCGGTGAGAACGTCAGCCCCGCCGAGGTCGAGACGGCGCTGGTGGAACAGGACGGTGTCGGCCAGGCCTGCGTGGTGGGGGTTCCCTGCGCGCGATGGGGCGAGGAGGTGGCGGCGCTGCTGGTCGCGGCACCCGGCGTCGCGTTGCGGGTGGACCTGGTCGCCGAGTCGGTGATGGCGCGGCTGGCGCGGCACAAGGTGCCGACTCGCTGGCGGGTGGTGCCCCGGCTGCCGCTGCTGCCCTCAGGCAAGGTCGACCGCCTGGCGGCGACCGGCCTCGTCGAGCCGTCCGAACCGGCCGCCGTTCACCGGGAAACCCAGTGAATCCGATCAGTTCCTGCTTCCTGGACTCGTTGACCGTCACCAGCTTCTTCGGCAACGCCGAGATGCGGGCCGTCTTCAACGACCGACAGCTCATGCAGGCATGGCTCGATGTGGAGGCCGCGCTGGCCGGGGCTCAGGCGGACCTGGGCATCGTCCCGACCGCGGCGGCTCAGGCGATCGCGGCCTCCGCCCGGGTGGAATCACTGGACCTGGCGACGGTCGCCTCGGACGCGGCGGACACCGTCCATCCGCTGGTGCCGATGGTCCGGGCACTGACCCGGGCGGCCGGCGACGCCGGCCGGTACGTCCACCTCGGCGCAACCACCCAGGACGTGATGGACACGGGTTTCGTGCTGCGGGCCCGCGCGGGCCTGGACATCGTCAGCGGTCAGCTCGACGAGCTGATCCGGATCCTGCGTCGGATCGCGTTGCGACACCGCGACACCGCGATGGCCGCCCGGACCCACGGTCAGCAGGCCCTGCCGACCACGTTCGGACTACGGTGCGCGGTCTGGCAGAGCGAACTGCAACGGCACCGGGAACGTCTCGCGCAACTGCGCCCCCGGTTGCTGGTGGTCAGCATGGGCGGTGCAGCAGGGACGATGGCCGGCTACGGCCCGCGTGCCTTCGAGTTGGAACGCGCCGTCGCGAGCCGGCTCGGCCTGGGCGTCGCGTCGACGCCGTGGCACGCCACCCCGGATCGGCTGGTGGAGTGCCTGACCCTGCTCGGGCTGGTCGCGGCCAGTGCCGAGAAGCTGGCCCGCGAGATCTACTTCCTGGGCCGTACCGAGATCGGTGAGGTCCACGAGCCGCAGCGGGACAACCAGGTCGGCAGCAGCACGATGCCGCACAAGCGCAACCCGATCCGCTGCGAGGCGGTCATCGCCGCGGCCGGCACGCTGCGCGCCCAGGTGCCGTTGGCGATGCAGACCATGGTGTCCCAGGACGACCGGGACATGGGCGTCGGGATGGCGTTGTGGAAGCTGGTGCCGGAGTGTTTCATCCTGATCGGCGGCGCTCTGCAGCGTCTCAACGAGATCTTCGCCGCGCTGCGCGTCGACCCGGCCCGGATGCGGGCCAACCTGTCCGCCACGGGTGGACTGCTGCTGTCCGAGGCGGTGATGCTGCGCCTGGCCGGCCCCCTTGGCCGGGAGCCCGCCCATCACCTGGTGATGCGGATCGTGCGCGACAGCCTGGACCAGGGCCGACCCTTCGCCGAACTGCTGCGCGCCGACCCGCAGGTCGCCGCCGCGGTGCCAGCTGCCGAGCTGGGCCGGCTACTCGACCCGCTCGGCTACATCGGACACGCTGCGGCCCTGGTGGACCGCGCACTGCTGGAATCGGAGGCTACATGACATCGGTGCGTCTAGATCGAAGTGGCCGGCTGGCCACGGTGACCCTCGACCGAACCACTCGGCGCAACAGTTTCGACCTCGCCATGCTGAGCCGGTTCGAGGACGTACTGGCTGACCTCGGTCGTGACCACACCGTCGAGGTGGTGCTGCTCACCGGTGCGGGCAGCGCCTTCTGCGCCGGCACCGACCTCGACGAGTTGGCGTCGTTGGACCCGTCGACGACGATGGGTGTGCAGCGACGTACGGCCGAACTGGTGGAACGCTGGTACCGCCTCGACCAGACGACGGTCACCGCGTTCAACGGACCCGCCATCGGCTCCGGTGCGATTCTCGGCCTCGCCAGTGACCTGCGGATCGCCGCGGACACCTGCTTCTTCGCGTTCCCTGAGGTCGGCTTCGGGATTCCGCTGACCTGGAGCGGGATGGCCATCCTCGCGGACCTGGTCGGTGCCGACCGGGCCAAGCGTTGGCTGCTGCTCAGCGAGCGGATCGAGGCAGATCGGCTGCGCGAGCTGGAGTTGGTGGCCGAGGTGGTGCCCGCGGATCGGATGGCTGCCGCCGCTGGTGTACTGACGGACCGGCTACTGGCCGTGCCGGCGCTCGGCCGATCGATGACCAAACGCACCGCGAGGCTTGCCGGCCCCCGGTTCGAGGCGGCAGCCGCCGATTCCTACCTGGGCGCGCTGAGCGTCGCGCTGCGTCCACCCGGCCCCTACCGGAAGGACCGCCGGTGAAGGTCTACCAGGCAATCGCCGACGAACTGGTCCGCCACGGCGTGGACACCGTCTTCGGCCTGCTCGGCGACGCCAACATGTTCCTGGTAGCGGATCTGGTTCAGCGCCACGGCGTCCGGTTCGTGGCGGCCCGCAACGAGAACACCGCGGTGATGATGGCCGACGGCTGGGCCCGGGTGACGGGCCGGTGCGCGATCGCCACGGTGACCCAGGGTCCCGGGTTGGCGGTGGCGGGTCCGGCGTTGACCATCGCCCGGCAGGCAGGCACCCCGCTGGTACTGCTGGCCGGCGACACCCCCGCCGGCGATCCACTGCACGTGCAGAACTTCGCGCAGCAACCGTTTGCCCTCGCCACCGCAGGTGCGTTCGTGCCGGTCACCGCGGCCGAGACGGTGGCCCGCGACGTCTCCGTCGCGCTGCGCCATGCGGCGGAGCGCCCTGGCCCGGTGGTGCTCGATATCCCGATCGACCTGCAGGACCTACCGGCGGCCTCGGAGATGCTCCCGCCGCTGACGGCCGCGGACGTACCTACCGCACCGGCACCTTTACGACCGGATCCAGCGGCCGCCGTGGCGTTGGCGGCGCGCGTCGCCGTTGCCCAGCGTCCGGTGATCCTCGCCGGTCTGGGCGCCGAGCACGCCGGTGCCGAGCTGGTCGAGCTCGCGGACCGGTGTGGTGCACTGCTCGTCACCAGCCTGATGGCCGCTGGCCTGTTCGCCGGGCACCCGTACCACCTCGGGGTGGCCGGTGGACTGTCCCGGCCGTTGACCAGGCAGCTGCTCGGCCGTTCGGATCTGGTGGTGGCCTTCGGCGCCGGTCTGAACCGGTGGACCGCCGATCACGGCGAGTTGTTCGGTGGTGCGCAGGTGTTCAGCGTCGACACCGATCCGGCCGCGATCGGTGCCCACTGGCCGGTCGACGGTGGCCTGGTCGGCGACGCCGCAGCGGTCGCTCGGGCGTTGGTCGAGGCGCTACCGGGGCCGGCGGACCCGGCCACCGGTGGCCGGGTCGCAGCGGGCGATTCGGCGGGCGGTTGGCGTACGCCGGCACTGGCCGCTGCCCTTCGCGACGCCGATCCGTTCGCCGGGCTGCCGCCGGAGCGACCCGGTGCGGGCCGGATCGATCCACGACGGGTGATGGCGGTGTGCGCACGTCGGCTGCCGATGCCACGGACCACGGTGGTGGGCGTGGGCCACTTCGGCGGCTGGCCCAACATGTACCTCGACTCCCCGGCGGCGGACCGGGCGCTGATCGCGCCCTGGGAGTTCGGGAGCATCGGCGTGGGTCTGCCGTACGCGGTCGGTGCGGCTCTCGGGCGGCCGGACCGACCGGTGGTGGCGTTCGAGGGCGACGGCAGCCTGTTGACCTGCCTGGGTGAGCTGGACACGCTTGCCCGGACGGGAGCGCGGGTCTTGCTGCTGGTGCTCGACGACGCCGCGTATGGCGCGGAGGTACGCAAGCTGCGCCCACGTGGCGTTGATCCAGGGCTTGCCCGGTTTCCCGAGCGTGACCTGGCGGCCGTGGCGACGGCACTGGGTGTTCACGCCCATCGAGCGCACGACGAGGCGAGCCTCGATGCCGCTTTCGACGCGGTGCTGCCGTTGACCGGGCCAGCGTTGCTGCAGGTGAGGATCGATCCGGATGTCGTGCAGCAGCAGTTCTGACCCGGTCCGGTCCGGTCAGCTGCCCCAGATCTCCCCGACGCCGTGGCCGAGCTGGCGGGACAGTTCGTCGGCGGTGCGGACGGCGGCGGCGGCCAGGTCCGCGACCTGCTCGTCGTCGGCGAGTCGGAAGATCGGCCCGGAGACGCTGATCGAGGCGGTCACCGTGCCGAGCCGGTCGCGCACCGGCGCGCCGACCACCCGCAGGCCGTCCTCGCTCTCCTCGTCGTTGAGTGCCCAGCCGCGCTGGCGTACGCCGGCCAGATCGGCGAGGAAGGTGTCGATGTCGGTGATGGTGTGGCTGGTCAGCGGGGTCCAGACCGCTGCGGCCAGCAGCTGGCGAACCTGGGTGTCGTCCAGATCGATCAGCAGGGCTTTGCCGGCGGCGCTGCACCACACCGGGATCCGTCGGCCGAGCCGGGAGACCAGCTGCAGGCTGTGGGATCCGGTGACCAGGTCGATGGAGATGGCGTCGAGTCCGTCGCGGATGGCGAGGTTGACTGATTCGCCCCGATCTTCGGCGAGTTGTCGCAGCAGCGGTCGGGCAATGGCGTGCATGTCGAGCCCGGCGAGGAATCGGGCGCCCAGGTCGAAAACGGTGACCCCGAGACGGTACGCCCCGGTCTCCTCGTTGCGCTGCAGGAAGCCCGCGTCGGCAAGTGCCCGGAACAGTCGGCTGGCGGTTGATTTGTGCAGCCCCAGCTCGCGGCTCACGTCGCTGACCTTGCGCTCCGGGGTGTCGCGGTGGAACGCGAGCAGGACGCTCAGGGCGCGGTCGAGCGCCTGGGTGCCGGATTCCCGGTCGGGGGCGGTGACAGAAGACATCTTGTTTCCCATCTCGGAGATTGCTAGGCTCACAATATAACACAAGACCCACATGTTGAGTCGACGAGACTGATGGTCCATCACACCCAATGCGGGCCAGCCCGTGCCACCGGACAGACGCACCGACGTACTGCCTGATCATCCGGCGGCGACAGAACCCCATTGCGAGGCCGAACGCATGCCCCTGAACCCCATTGATCTAGAGATCGTCACCGAAGGATTGATCTCAATCGTCCGGGAGATGCGCCAGACGATCTTCCGCACCGCGCACTCGCCGGTGATCGCCGACGCCCAGGACTTCTCCTGCGCTCTGTTCAACGCCAACGGTGAAATGGTCGCCCAGGGGCGGGACATGCCCGGCCACGTGATCGCCATGCCAGCCTCCGTCAAGGAGATCTTCGACGACTTCCGGGGCGAGTTCCGCCCCGGCGACCTCTACCTGGTCAACGACCCCTACCGGGGCGGCAGCCACCTCAACGACGTCACGCTGATCAGCCCGGTCTTCGTCGACGGAAACCTGTTCCTCTTTCCTTGCGTACGCATGCACTGGGCGGACATCGGCGGGATGACTCCGGGTAGCGTCTCCGGTCAGGCCACCGAGATCCTCCAGGAAGGGCTGCGTATACCACCCATCCGGCTGATCGAGGCAGGCCGGCCCAACGCCGCTGCGTACAGCATCCTGTTCGCCAACGTACGGATGGCCGACGAACGTCGAGGCGACCTGGAATCCAGCATCGCCGCATGTCACACCGCCGAACGGCGACTGCGCGAACTGGTCACCCGGTACGGCCGGCAGTTGATCCTCGACTGCGTCACCGCGAACATGGACCGCACCGAGCGGCGGCTACGCCAGCGCATCCGTGACCTGCCCGACGGCACCTACCACTACGAGGACTACCTCGACCTCTACACCGACGGCGGCTACGATCCCGCACTCGTCCGCTGTGCGCTCACCGTCGCCGCCGATCAGATCGTCGCCGACTTCCGCGGCTCCTCACCCCAGGTGGCCGCGGTGGTGAACTCGTCACTGGCGATGACCACCGCCGGCGTGTTCATCGCCGTCAAGTCCGCGCTCGACCCGGGTGGGCTGGTCAACCACGGTGCATTCCGGCCGCTGACCGTACGCACCGACCCCGGCACCGTCGTTCACGTCACCTACCCGGCGCCGGCCAACGCGCACAGCGAGGTCCGCAAGCGGGTGATCTCCGCGGTGATGGCGGCGCTCAGCCAGGTCGCACCGGATCTCATCGCCGCCGACCAGTTCGGCACCACCTTCCAGAACCTGATCGGCGGCGTCGACGAACACACCGGTCGGCCGTACCTCTACTACGACTACCCGGCCGGTGGCAACGGCGGCTTCCTGGAGGCCGACGGCCCCAGCGCGATGAATCCGGTCGATCTCGGCGACATCTCCACCATCCAGTCCGTGGAGCGGCTGGAAACGGAGATCCCGATCCGTATCGACGCCTGCGAAGTTCGTGCCGGGTCCTGCGGCGACGGCCGACACCGCGGCGGACTCGGTACCCGGCGGTCGACGCGACTGCTGGCCAGCACCGGCGCCTACTCGGTGCAGACCGACCGCACCACGGTTCCGCCGTACGGGCTCGCCCTCGGCGGGCCAGGTGCCGCCACCACGACCTACCTGTTGCGCGACGGTCAGCGGGTCGACTTCGACACCCCCGGCAAGGTCGCCGGGTACCCGATGCGCGACGGCGATGTCCTGGTCATGGAATCAGCCGGCGGTGGCGGCTGGGGCGACCCCCTCAGTCGTGACCCGGACCAGGTCGCCACGGACGTCGCCGAGGGCTACCTGACCGTGGACGAAGCGCGCGAGCGGTACGGCGTGATTTGCGACGATGTAGGCCGGCACGACCCAGAGGCAACGAATGCCCACCGCCGCCAGTCGCACGCCGCCCGGTGCTGGCTGCAGTTGACCGGCACGGATCAACCCGTGAGCACCGGCCGCCGAGGCCGGCAACGACTGGTCTACGTCCACCCTGACGCGCTACCCGCCGGCGCCCTGATCGAACTGCACGCCACCCACCCGGCCCCGCTGCGAGCCTGGGTACGGCACGACGCAGCGGTGGCCCCCGACCAACTCGCGGTCGACGCCGACGGCCTACGCATCCTCGGCGCGGACAACGGTGACCGGTGCCTGGTCCGCGTCCTGCGCGCCGCGCACACCATGACGGGAGGACCGCAATGAGCAGGGTGTTCCGGCTGCCCCCCACTGCGCCCAAGCGACGTGAGACACCCGTCCCGGCTGCCGGCCCGACAGCCGCGGGTGACACCGTCCGACGTCCCGGCATCATCGCCGGCTTCCTCAGCCCTCACCCGCCGCACCTCATCTACGGCGAGAACCCGCCGCAGAACGAGCCCCGATCGCAGGGCGGGTGGGAAGTGCTGCGCTGGGCGTACGACCGGCTCCGGCGCCGAATCCGGGACGTCCACCGACCCGATGTGCTGATCGTGCACGCCCCGCACTGGATCACCATGGTCGGACACCACGTCAACTGCGTGCCGAACCCGCGCGGTGTCTCCGTCGAGCCGATCTTCCCGCACCTGTTCCGTTACCACTACGACTTCCGGACAGATGTGCCGCTCGCTGAGGCGATCGCCGACGAAGCCGCCGACCTAGGTCTGGTCACCAGCAAGATGCGCGACCCAGGGGTACGGGTCGACTACGCCACGATCGGCGCACTGCACATGGTCAACCCCGCCTGGGACATCCCGGTGGTGTCCCTGTCGGCCAACAACAACCCGTACTTCTACTCCGATGCCTCACTCGGCGAGATGGAGGTCCTCGGCGAAGCCACCCGGCGGGCGATCGAGCGGACCGGCCGGCGCGCCGTCCTGCTCGGCTCGAACTCGTTGTCCCATCTGCACTGGCACGAGGAACCGGGACTGCCCGAGGACATGGAGCGGGAGCATCCGTACAACAACCATCAGTACCGCTGGGACATGAAACTGCTGGAGACGATCCGGCAGGGACCGACCAGCCGGCTACGGGACCTCATCCCCGAACACATCGAAGCCACCTCCTCGGAGACCAAGGCGGGCAGCCTTACCTGGCTGCTCGCGGCAATGGGTTGGCCCGAGGTAGCGGGCGACGTACTGGGCTACGGGACGATCATCGGCACCGGCAACGCGGTGGTCGAGTGGACACCGGAGGCGACCCATGGCTGAACCCGGCATTCAGGCCGGTGTGCTGATGCCCGGCATGCCGCATCTACTGGCCGATAGACCCGCACCCAGTTGGGCGGCACTGGCCGACTCGGCCCGTACCGTCGGCGAGCGGCTGCGCCGACTCGAACCCGACGTCGTGCTGCTGCTGTCCACCCAGTGGTTCACTGTGCTCGGACACCAACTCCAGTGCGACCCGAACCCACGCGGCGGGCACACTGATGAGAACTGGTACGCCTACGACTACGGACATCTCGAGTACGATCTGCGGTTCGACGTCGACTTCACCGAACGGTGGGCGGCGCGGATCGACTCCTGTGGCATGCAGGCCCGGCGCACCCGCTACGACGGATTCCCCATCGACACTGGAACGATCGTCGCGTCGGCGCTGATCGACCCCCGGCGTAGCCTGCGCTGGGCCCAGGTTTCCTGCAACCTGTATGCCGACGCCGACACCCTCGCCAGGGTGGGCCGGGCGGGAGCCCAAACCGCTCATGACGCCGGCCTGCGCGCGGCCGTAGTCGTCGTGTCGGGGATGTCGTCCGGGCTGATCCAGCAGTGGATCGAACCAGACCAGGACCACATCGCCGAGCCGGCCCACGATCGTTGGAACCTGCGGATCCTTCAGCTACTCCTCGACGGTCAGATCGACGAAGCCCTCGCCGTACGCGAGGACTTCGCCCGACAGGCGCAGGCAGACAGCCAGTTCCGGGCACTCGCTTTCCTCGCCGGAACCGGTGCCGCGACCGGTGCGGCACAACAGCACACGTACGGGCCGATCTGGGGTACCGGCGGTGCCGTCCTGTCCTGGAATTTGCCCGGCGATTCCGAGTGACCGCGCACCGCCGGGCTGCTGAACCCGGCGGCCATCCAACCCAACGAAGCGACAGGAGAGACCCGATGCGTAACACCGCTGCGGGATTCGTCGAGGCAGAAGGATTCATCCCGATCTTCGACGCGGTAGATGCCATGGTCAAAGCAACCGAGGTGGAAGTGACCGGTGTAGTGCGGCTGGGCGGCGGGATCGTCGCGGTCGCCGTCCGTGGTGACCTCGCCACCGTCGAGGAAGCCGTCGACATCGGCGAGGAGACCGCCCGAGCCAAGGCAGGGCGCTCGGTCCGGTCCATCGTATTCGCCAGCCCATGCGACGCGGTCAGCGCGTTGGCTTTTGATCCGAGCCTGGTCGGAAACTGATTCCAGCTGATCGCTGACCGAACGAGAAGGAGATCAGAAATGCCGTCAGACAAGGCGATCGGAATCGTGGAAACCCGGGGCGTGGTCGCCCTCTCCGCCGGGATCGAAGCGATGATCAAGACAGCCGACGTGCGATGCATCGCCGTCGAACGTGTCACAAGCGGCTACCTCGCTGCGGCGGTTCAAGGGACCCTGGCCGCCGTGCGACAGGCAGTTTCCGCTGGCGAAGCTGCCATCCAGCAACATGGAGATCTGCGCAGCTCGCAGATCTACCCCAAACCGCATCCGGCTACCGCTGCGCTTCTGGAATCGGGCGACTCGACCCGTATTCGGACGGTCATTGCCGAGCTGCAAGGCAACAGCTGATGATTCTCGCAGAGGTTCTCGGCAAAGTCTGGCCGGACCGAATCCTTACTGCGTTGCGGGGCCACCGACTCGTCCTGGTCCGGGAACAGCCGGATGGACCGCAGCGAGTCGCCGTCGATCTGATGAACGCCGGCACCGGCAGCACCGTTCTAGTGGCCACAGATGAGGCCGCAGCCGCTGCCACCGGCGTTCCCTCAGTCGACGCGGCCGTCGTCGCATTGGTGGCCGACCAGTCCGGAACGTTCGTTACCCGCGACTGACCTGCTGCCGCGCCAAATTCGTCGAGAGAGGTATCTCCATGGCCCTGACCGGCTCGTTGTCCCCAGAACTCTGGCATCCGGAGCTGCTTGCCGGTCGGCCGGCCGCCGACGGCCCCGGTCTGTTGCGCAGTTTCGTCGACGGTCGGTTCGTGGATGCGGG